>NZ_JBHWJI010000047.1:0-82460 GCF_042731515.1 Streptomyces sp. NPDC059850 | reverse complement strand
CTAGCCCTTGGCCCGCCTGTCAGTCGGGGCCTGTATTTCGGGCCGGCGGTCCCCGGCTCATAAAACTCCGGCTTCCGGTGAAGCGGGCACCGGCGGCCCGGTCACCGGTAGATCAGGCGCCTTTAGTAACAAGATCAAGCACCACAATGAAGTAAGAGTTCCGATGCCTTCGCTTCGCTCAGGCATCGGCGTGCATCGCCTCCGAAGGCCCCTCGAACCGACCCCCAGCGCAGCAGCAGCAAGAGGGCGCAGAAGGAGCGGGGTGTCACAGAATCCGGCCGTTGGCGTTCCCCCATATATGACGATGCGATCCATGCCCACGCGCACGATGCTTCCGCCGAACCTGACCCGGCACTTCTACGAGACCCGCCGGGCGTTCCTCCAGAGCGCCGGACAGGACTCCACCCCGTGGTTCCAGCTCTCCCCAGTGGAGCGCGCCGTCGTCGAGTCGGAGATGGAGATCTTCCGGCAGTCGATACGACGGGCCGAGGAAGAGCAGGACCTGCTCGCCACCCTCGACGTCACCAGAACGGCTCCCGTCGACGAGCCGGCCGCCGAGGAGACACCCGAGCCCGCGACCGCCGCACAAGCCTCGAAGCCCTGTGACTGCCCTGGCTGCTCCGCGGTCGCTGCAATCCTCAAGCTCATCAGGGCACCGGCGGAACGCCTCGAGACCACCCTCGGGTGGGAGGCCGACGGCAGCGGCAAGGGCGCACCCGCGGTCGCCTTCCGCATCCTCCCTCTCGGCACCAAGTCTTTGGACACGCCGCTGAGCAACGAGGAGAAGGCCCGCGTCGAGAAGGCCGCCCGGGAAGCGATCGACCGTTGGAGGGCCCAGGGCAAGCCGCTCGATGGCGTCACCGCCGTAGGCGAGCCCACCGGATCGTGGAGCTTCGGCACCCAACCGATCAGCCTCGACGCCCTGTTCCGTGAGCCGTCCCCGTTCGCCGGCATCCGCCGCGACTTCTGGCAGAAGGCCTCGCCTGGCGCCGACAAGGCGTAACAAAATCCAGCGCGCGACGTACTACAGAGTGCGCTGGCCGTCTGACCCCGAGATCCCCCCTCGGGGAAGGCACTCCAGCACCGCACCCCCGGCCGGGGTGACGGCCCTACTCCACCTCCCCGGTGCAGGGCCCGTCACCCCGGCAGCAGACTTCCGGCACGGGCACCCCTTCTGACAGGCAGGGCGGGTTCGTTGGTCAGGATCGTGCCGGAACCTCGCGGTCTGGCCGTGGTCTGGGCATGGGCCCGGCCAGGCCGCGACACTAGATACCCGCGGGCGGCACTTTCCCCGGCATGGCCCGCACGCAGCTCTCGCCCACCGCCCGCCCTCGCGTGGTCCCACCGGCCCGGGAGCTGCGGAACGGGCGTCGGCCGGGCGTCACGTCCCGAGACGCCGCCAACGTCGCTGACATCTTGCTCCGCGCCCCCGTGCCCGCCCGGCGCCGCGCCTTCAAGTACGACATCACCGGCCGCGAGCGGCCGCACGTCATGCGGGAGGTCGAGCGGGCCACGGGCTCGATGTACGGCCTCTGGCACGACACGCCCTCCGGGTTCATCGAAGATGTTCTGGGGGAGTCCATCTGGAGCCGTCAGCGCGAGATCGTCGACGCCGTCCCGGTCAACAAGCGCATCGCCGTCCCGGCCGGCTTCGGCGTCGGCAAAACGTGGATCGCGGGCAGGCTCGTCGCCTGGGCCGGAGCCGTCAACGCCCCCGGAACCATGGTCATCGTCACCACCGCGACGAGATTTCGGCAGGTCAGAAACCAGCTCTGGCCGCACATCAGGAAGACCGTCGCCCGCGCGGGCCTGCCCGGCTACTGCGACACCACCCAGTGGAAGATCCCCGACCAGTGGGGCAACGACGTCATCGTCGCGTACGGCTTCACCGCGCCTGAGAACGACGAAGCCGCGATGCAGGGCATCCACGGCACGCCGAAGTTGCTCATCGTCGTCGACGAGGCCGGCGGTATCGCCCGCACGATCGGCAACGGCACGAACAACCTGCTCACGGGTGACGCGCGGATGCTGGCCATCGGCAACCCGGCGATGGACGATCCGCGGTCCTGGTTCGAGACGCTGTGCGAGGAGGGCGAAGACCCCGAGGAGTCGTCCACGGTCACGATCCCCATCGCGACGTTCGCCTCCCCAGCCATCACGAAGGAACCGGTCCCGTACTGCAACGACTGCCCCGACGGTGTCCCCTCGCACTCCCTCGCCATCCACCTCCCGGATCAGGACTGGGTGGACCGCACGATCCGCGAGTACGGCGAAGACCATCCGTACGTCATAGCCAAAGTGCACGCCCGCTTCCCGAAGGGCGGCGGCGGCCTCGCGATACCCGTGACCTGGGTCGAGGAAGCCCAGAACAACGACGACCCAACCGGGCCCGGCTGGCACCGGCTGTGCGACCTCGGTCTGGAAAGGGAGACCGCCAAGCACACCGTGCGCGAAGGCGCCTGGGTCCGCCTCGGCGTCGACGTCGCGGCCGACGGTGGCGACGAATTCACGATCTACAGGGCCGTGGGCGACGCGATCGAGATGCGGCACGCCAGCTCCGGCATGGCCAACGACAACCAGGTGAAGGTCGCAGAGACGATCTTGGAAGAGATCCGCGCGGCGCAGCGCCTCGCGGACGCCCTGAACTCCCCCCACCCCGTCCGCGTGAAGATCGACAAGAACGGCATCGGCTACGGCGCCACCAGCATGATGGAGGTCTGGGCGGAGAACGGCACCCACCAGGCACAGATCGTGGGCGTCATGGTGTCCGAGTCCCCCTCGCAGGACGACCCGGGAGCGGTCATGCGCCCGTACCGCAAACGGGACGAGATGTGGCTCGCCACCAGGGCGCTCCTCCAGCCCGACCCCGCGACCGGAACCGGCCGACTGCGCCTGCGCCTCGACCGGCAGGCCGGCATCCAGCTCTCCACCCCGAAGCTGGGGTCGAACACCGCCGGGTACAGCATCATCGAGTCGAAGAAGACGATGAAGGCCCGCGGCATGAAGTCCCCCGACCGGGCCGAAGCCGCCCTTCTGGCCGTGTACGAGCCCGAGCCGCTGAACCAGCCACGCCGCCGCGGCCTCCTCAACTGACGGCACGGCCGGATAACGGCTGACTGAGATGCGAGGAGCCTCATCCAACTGACGTGTCGCCAATGCGGACCCGCCGTACACGCTGGACGAGATCGTAGACGCGTGGATTCCGCAACCAGCTGGAGTCCTCGTCACGCGCCTGAGGGAAGCTCAATCGGAGCATGTCCTGGAGGGTATCCTCCACTTTGGTCGTGACCGGAGGTAGTTCGAGCGCGTTGAACTCCTCCTCATCGAGCGGGCGTGGCCGGCCAGACCGAATGACAGTCAGCCGAGCCTCATCGGGGTCCGGTGTGAACAGCACGGCCGTCGTCCAACCGCAGCCGACTCCTCTGGACCCGAACGGGGTGCGAGCGATTCCGGAGAGGTGCCACTCCACGACTGCTGTGCACCACTCGTGATCGCCGATGCGGTAGGTCTGGACGCTCTCGACTGAGCTGAAGACAACGTCTGCCAGAATCCCGTCGACCGCTTGGGTGATCAAGACCGCCCGCCCATCGAGATCCGACACGACAGAGCATTCGAAGGGGAGCTGCGTGTGCATGATCACCGCTGCCTCTTCCGCAATCTGGTCCTGTGCTTGGGACGACTTCAGGATGGCGAGCACCAGCGCCTCATCCGTCGTGGCAGGCTCCGTGAAACGGGCAGCGATGTCGTCCATGCTCGTCAGGTGCACAAACCTGCTCTCCATACCCGCGATGTCCTCGCGCATAGGAGACGGGTAAGAGGTCCCGTCGCCGAAATCCCGAACATTGGCGCTGACGAAATAGACCATCTCGTCGGGGTGCTGGCGCGCGTACTCCACCGCGGTCAGCCAGATAGCGGCATCGCGAGAACCGGTCTTCGTCCCCTTCGCGGTCTTGCAAGGCGGCAAGGAGTTCGCCTCACGGAACACTGCCTGGCGCAAGGCCCCTTCGCTCGTCGGGATGGTCCCGACGACAGTGCCCCACTTCTGACGCCAGTGGTCGCGGATGCTATCCAGTTCGACTGAACCAAGCTCCAGCTCCGGCTCCAGCTCCCAGGGAGTGACCTGCTTCAGGGCTTCCAGGGCTTGGGCGGCCGCTTCGAACTTCTCCTGGTGCTTGATGGCTTGTTGAGCGGCAAGTTCCTCCATGACCATCCAGGGAACTGCCACCACCTGGGCGTTAGCACCGAGGATCGCGCGCAGTAGGTCGGCGCTGCTGCTCTCGGGGCTGAAGGTCCGAAGGATGCTCGTGTCCAGAATGATCAAGGTGATTCCCCTCCCGTGCTGTCTGATCAAGGGTCCCAGGAAGCCGGGGAGAGCTGCATCGGATATCTGTGTTGTTGACGACTGCATCCACCCACGCGAACATGCCAGCCTCGGACGCCTTCACGACTAGGTGCAAGAACTCGTCGCTCGCGGCGTGCAGCAGCCGACGCGCCCGGCATCCGGGCGGGGCTCAAGAAGCAAGTCGCCTGAAGGCCCTCAGAGTATTGGTACGGTCCCCACATGGATCTCGCCCAGGTTGCGGCTCTCTCCGTGTCCCTGACGGCCACCGAGCATGACCAGGTACAGCGCGCAGCGACGGCCGCCGGTCAGAGCGTCGAGGACTTCGCCCGGGACGCCATCCTTGGCGCGGCCGCGGACCCATTCCTTGCCGCCCTCGAGCAGGCGGTCGACACCGTCACCGCGCGCGCCGCCGAGGACCAAGTGAGGCACGACTACGCCGGCTGACACCGCTCGCAACAGGACTGTCCGGGTTCCGTCCGCATCAGGCAACAGCACTCCCCGGCTGATCAACCTCCCGGGAAGCTGCCGCCGTGAACACGTTCCTTGAAGCCCTCGCAGGGCAGGTGGACACCATCGTCAACGGTGTCATCGCCCTCGGCAGTGGTCTGGTGATCTGGTACCTGACGAACTGGTCGCGTGACCGCGCTGATCATCAAGCCGAGCTGGCTGCCTTCCGCGAGCGAGCTGACGCCCTGATCGTTGCTGCCGTTGACGTCCGGGCCGCCGCCGCCATGAACCGCCGCCTATGGGAGCACCCTTGGGAGGTGTTGAGCCTGGTCTTCACCGTGGCCTGCGCGGGGAGTGGCGAGGCCGCCCGCGTACGCGTCCTCGGCGGTAACAACCGGGATATGTTCGCGGCCGGCCTGGGCGAGGCTGCACGGATGAGCCTGCGCCAGGCGCACGCCAGCAAGACAGCTCTGGCCGCCCTGCGTGCACCCATGATCCGAGTCCACGAGACAGCAGCCCCCTTCCTACGCCACGCCGATGAGCGCGTCGTCGAGGCGACGAACGAACTGCTGGAAGCCGTCGGGGACGTCAAGAACAGTGCCAGGCTCGATGCGGCACTCGCAGCCTTCGGGCGAGTCGTCGTCGCGGTAGCCGAACCCCGTCCGTCTCGTTGGGCACGCCTGCACAACCGAATGAGCCGCCTGTCGTCCAGGACGCCGGAGAACTAACGAAAGCACGAGAAAGGGCCCGGGTGAGCGGTACCGGGCGCCTTCGGCCACCGTAGCCGTGCAGCCGTCCGCCTCCACCTGCGAAGCCCCCCGCCCCTCGAAAACCCGTGGACCGGGCCCGGCCGTGGCGACTACGGTGATCCACGTACGCCCCGGGTCCGCCTCTCAACGCGATGCTGCCCGGGGCACAGCCATGTACGGGCCCGGAAAGCCTGCGGGGCCGACGGAGCGTGTCCGTCGGCCCCGCGGTCGTGGGGTGCCTGTGCGTCAGGCGGTCGGGTACGAACCAGTGACGGTGATGATCTCTGCCTCCACAGCCCCCTCGGCGTCGCCGTACAGGTGCTCCACGTTCAGCACCGCGGCGCCGTTCGAGGGACTGGTGACTCGGATGCGGTCGATCTGCGAGCCGTCCGACCCAGCGTAGATCTGTGCCTCACCGGTCCAGACGCCGTGGTCCGCGTCGCGGCCGTCGAGGCTGGCCTGGAAGACGTACCGGACACCGGCCGCGGCCGGGACCGGCAGGGTCAGACCGAACCCGGCGCTGGACGCCGAGACGGTCTCCTTCTTGGCAACGATCTGAGCCGTGAAGGTGCAGACGCCGTTCGCGTTGACGTACTTGCCGGTGCCGGACGTGCCGTCGACGCCGGCGACGTTGGTGAGATTCGGGGTCCAAGAGGTTGCAGCCATGTGCGCACTTCCTTCGTGCTCGGAAACGCTGCCCCGGGCGGGACAGCCGCCGAACAGTGCGCGACTCAGCGCCCTAACGTCGCGTACTTATCAAGCGAGGCTCTGACCTGTGGGTTTCTCCTCCGGCTCCCGCTGGACACGGTGAGTCCGCTCTTCATCCACCATCCGCACGTACTCCCCGCAACCCGCCGTGCTCCGCATCGCGATGCCGTCATGGAAACCGTCGACCTCGACAAGCTCGTCCCGCCCACCGCCGACGCCCTCACCGTCCTCGGCAACGCCGCCGCCCGCTCCCGGGCCTTCCACCTTCCCCCACTGAGGCGATGAACGACGTCGAGGAGCAGATCGCCGCCACCGGCCGGGCCCGCTCCACCGTCCAGGCCGTCCTCGCCGCCGCCCCGAACGGTATCCCCGGGCGACGGCGCGCCCTCGATGCCTGTGGGAGCTGCACGACGACCCGCGTGCGGCGATCGGCGTCCTCGCCCTCACCGCGGCCGCGATGCGCGCCGTGTTGCCCGTCCCAACCTGAGCACATCGAAGGGGGCCCGTACGCCGCTGTACGGGCCCCACGGTGCCCGGGGTCACTCCTGCGCCTGAGCCTCCGGGTTGTGCGTCGGGACCTTCTTGAAGGGGTCCGCGGCCGCGCTCTTGACCGGTCGGACGTACCGCACCCGGGGGATGCGCGAGCCCTTCTTCCAGCGGCCCGCCTCCTCAAGTTCTTCGTCCGTCGCCCCGTTCATACCGAGGTCGGTGGCGCCGCCAGCGCGAAGGCTGTGGGAGGACACGGGGCGGCCGTCCGTCTTAAGGCCAGCCGCGGCGAACAACAGCTTCACCCGCTCGTTGACGGTCTGCGGCCGCAGGTATTCACCGCGCTTGGTGGCGGTTTTCGCCCGGGTCTCCGACGAGGGGACGGTTCCGTTGCGCTTGACCTCCCGGAAGACCGGGCCGGTGGTGATGCCCTGCTCAGCGAGATAGCCGACCCAGCGGCGCATCCGGAAGACCAGCCGCAGGTCTTCGCGGTCGTGCAGGTAGAGGGTCTGTTCCTCGCCCTTGTGCGTCTGGTCCTCGGCGAGCCACACCGTGACCATGTCGTCCAGGATCGTCAGTTCCCCGAGGTCCAGGTCGACATCCTCGATGCTGCGGCCGAGGAACCGGTACCCGAAGGCGAACATGGCCGAGTCGCGCCAGCCGATCGGCCGGTCATCCGCCTCCGCCTTTTCCATCATCGGCACCAGGTACGGCAGTGTGATCGGGAACGCTTCCTTCCTCCGGAGCGCCCGTTTGTTCTTCTTCCGGTAGTGGTCGAGGAGCAGCAGATACAGGCTGTTGTCCGGTTTCTTCCCGGCTGGCATGGACGTCCGGACCAGCGACATGTAATGCCGGATGGTGGTGACCTTGAGGCCCCTCGCCATGAGGTGACGGCCGTACTCTGTATACGTTGCCGTCGTACACGGCTTCGCCACCCACCCCTGCTGTGCACACCACGCCTCGAACAGGCGCATCGCCGTACGCCGCTGCGGCGAACCCTCTTCCTCGGCTTCCTTGAGGGCGATGCTCATTGGCCGGGGACGGGCAGTCGCCACGCCTCGGGGAAGTCGACGTTTCGGGCGTACCGCTGCAGGAGGATGCGCACCGCGTGCCCGTACAGCTCGGTGGGCCGGAGGAAGCCGAGCAACTGCTCCTTGGCGTCGAGGTCGGCGAGTACCGCACATGGGTCCTGGCGCTCGATGTGTTCGCCGACGGACACATCCCCGTCTCCCGGGAGTCGAGTCGGGAGGATGGCGACCTTGCGGCCTTGGTCGTCCTCGATCCAGAGGCGCCAGTCCTGGGTGTTCCCCAGCTTCCAAGTCCCTTCGGCGGCCGTGGTCTCGGCGATGCAGCGTTCCTCCGACCAGACGTCGCGGAGGTACTGCACCATGGCGTCCACCTCCGGTGAGCCGGTCGGCGCCGGGGCCGGATCCCTCCGTACGGGCTTAACCGAGGACGCAACGAAGGCATCAACCCACTCGTCAGCGCCCTCCGGCGCAGGGTGCGGATCGATCAGGCGGAGCATCGTCCACTGTTCCGTGGGTACCGGCCCCGTCCCGCCAGCGGTGAAGTCCTCAACCGACTTCCGGTTGTTCACAGCGACACCTCCCAAACTTGACCGATGGAGCCAGCCTTGGGGTGGCGCTCGAAGCGGGCCGTTGGCTTGAGGTTGCAGTCGGGATAGTTCCGCCACACCGGGTGCAGTCCCATGTCCAGGCGCGAGAACCAGAGGCCTTCCAGCTCGTAACCACGACTGGGGTCGCTGACGCTCTCGAGGGAGAGCCGCGTCACGTAGAACTCAGGGTCGACGCACTGCTTGTTGCGACACCGCACAGTGGCGTGTCCGCTGAAGTCGGCTCCGTGGCGCCTGACCACGATGCGGACCTCTTCGTCGTGATCGTTGAGGCAGGGCGCTGACTCCAGCAGTTCCTCGAGCACCGCGCGGCGCAATGCGATCAGCCCGAGTCCATCAGCTTCCGCCGCGCTCCACGCCGTGCGGGCAGCATGCTCGATCTCGCCCACACCTGTAGCGGTGGTCATCGTCTCCAACGCGTCTCCCTTGATGTCGGTCCTCATCACAGATTTCAGTCGCCGGTGCCCTGGCCTGCGCACTGAAATCTTCCGTGCGGTGACTGGCGGGCGGTCGGGCGTACGAAAGACTTCAGCGTGCAGATCTGACAGTGCGCACCGCAGACTCGCCGGACGCATGGCCTGGGTAGGCCGGTCAGTGCTGCTCATCGTGGGTTCGTTCGGTCGGGGCCTGCTCCGCAAAGGCGTCGCTGGCATGGTCGTAGACGACCCTCTCGCGCCTCATGTACTTGGTGCCGCACTTGAAGCACAGCGCTTTCCCGTCATCCTGCGGGTTGTCCGCGGTGGCCACGTGGAAGACCAGCGTGCGCTCGTCGCCCACCCCCCGTTCTCCCGACGCACAGTCCTCGCACGGGATGACTTGTCCGTCGTCTGGGCCTGTGACCAGCACGACGTACTCAGAGGCCAGGTCTCGGGGCGTCCAGGCTTGCAGGCAGAAACGGCACTGCGGTTGACTGCCTACGAGTACGGCGAACTGCCGACAGGTCGGGCACATAATGGTGTTTTCTAGGAGTTCGCCCTTGAGGTCCGCATCGACGTCCCGCATGCGATCTGCGACAAGGGAATCGATGTTGCCCAGGACGGCCCGGATGCGCCGCATGGAGGTGTCGAACTCCTCGTCGAAGTCATTGGTAGGAACGTGCAGCTCCTCCTCAATGAACTCGATCAAGAAGGCCAGCACTTCGGCCGAACGGGATTCCACCACGAGCGCGGGCACGGAGTGGCCGTAGTGCGTGAACGCGTTGCGTGTATCCCCCAACCGCTTGATCGCCTGTCGGGTCTTGTCGCTGATCTCGACCTGCGCGATGTCGCGCAGCCGGGCGATGGCGCCGTCCACCGTCGTGCTGTTAAAGCTGCCGGCCTGAAAGTTGGCGAGGGTCGCCTTCCCGGGGTCGGCGAAGACGAGGCTCCAGTGTTCTACCTCAAGCCGCGCCTTGAGCAGGACCTCTGTGGCGGCGTGGAGGTGCAGGACTCCGTACTTGAGGTCGCGGTCGGCAGGAAAGAGGTCGCGATGCCTGCGGGCCGTCAAGTGCTCCACTGCGCTCAGAAGGTAGTCGATCCCGTTGCGGACGGGGCGGAAGGTGACGTCAGGGCGCTCAACAATGCGTCGGCCAAGGGACACTCTGTCGTAGGGCACCCCATCGAACGGATCTCTGTTACCCATTCCACCCCCAGGCTGATTGATTGCCGGTCCTCGCTGTCTCTCCCTCTGAGCCACGGACTGTACGTCCAGGGCGCCCTGCTCAACGCGTCTGCGTACTGAAGCGTTCGGTGCGGTACTGAAGGACCGACTGAAATCTTCCGTGCGCTACTGAAGTCTGCCGTGTCAGCCGACACTTGACCTCGTTCTGACGCTGGATAGATTACCGACACACCATATTTGTTGTCGGCTACTTTTGAGTAACCCCGTAGAGTCTTCCCCGAAGGGCGGAGAGCACCGCCCGAGTCCCGAACGAAGGAGCACCGCCATGGCGGGCTACATCAACGGCGCCCAGCTCAAGCGAGACCACAGCGGACTGTGCGACATCTGCGCTGCCGACGGCCGGCCCGGCACCGCCGACGACCCGCTGGTGAAGGCGACCGACGGTTTCCGCGTCCACCTCTCCGACACCACCGACCCGGCCAGCGGCTACTACGGCCAGCAGCAGAGAAGTTGAGATGCGCGCCAAGCTGCGAATCCTCGCCTGGGCCCTCGGCCTCCTGGCCCTCGCGCACCCCACCCTCGCCTCGATCGCGCTCGACGTCCTCGGCATCGCCGTCGCCATGGCAGCCGCAACGGTGGTCGGCGTCGTCGGCTGGACCCTGGCGAACATCTCGTTCACCCTTACGGCCGCGTCCGTGCTTCTCCTGCTTCGCGCCTTCCCGGGCGTTCCGCGCTGGTTCTGCCATTCGTGGGTCGCTTCGGTCGCTGCCATCGCCCCCGAGAAGGCGTAATAACCCCCCGCGTTCGAGCCGTTCGATTCTTCGCTCAGAACGATTCTCCGCTCAGCCCCGATTTGCGCCGCGCCTCGATCGCGCGCTCTGGAATCCCCGTGAGCGCACCCGTACGGCGCCATCCGGCGCAGAGCACCGCCGGAGTCCCGAAGGAAGGAACCGCTATGTCCCGTCGTCAGGTGATCACCGTGTCACTGCCCCCGCCCGAGCCTGAACCGGCGTACGACCTGTACCAAGAGCTAAGGCATGAGGCCGAGTTGAGGAGCCGTCCCCCGCTGGGGCCGGATGACCTCCGCCGCATGACGGAGGCGGTTGCCCGCCGCGGCCGCGACTGGTGCACGGCTGTCCTCGGGCGAGGCTTCCCCGGCGTCGACCGGATCTCCAGCGTGGACGGCTGGATGCTCGTCGCGGCCGACGAGCTGAACCTCGACCCTCCGCTCCCCCGCCGGATCGTCGAGGAGCGGGAAGCCGCGGAGGAGCGGCGGAAGGCTCAAGCGACGCTGGCCGCAGCGAAGTTAGAGACAGAGAAGCGCCGCTGGAACCTGGTTGCCAGCGCTGGGCCCGTCGTCCTGACGGTGCACGAGAACACCCGCCACACCGGTCCGGACGGCGCCACCCGTCACGCCGTGCCCCCGGCCGACGTGGTCTCCAGGAAGGCGCGGAAGCACCCCGCAGGCAGGGGCCTGTGCGAGACGCCCGGCCGGGCCAACCCCCTGCACCTGGGCGCCGCCGTCGACCTCCCGCCCAACTGCGTGCGCTGCCTGGACTACGCGGCCAAGATCCGCGCCGCGAACGCCCCGGCCCCGCCGACGAACGCTGAGGCGGCCCTGCTCCGGCTGATCGCCACTGGCGTAGTGGTCACCTTCCACGTCCGTGGCGGCTCGACGATCCGGGACACCAGCCACCGTAGCCGCGCCGCCTGGGGACACCTGGGCCGGAAGCTCGACAACTCCGTCCGGAAGCTGGAGAAGAAGGGCTGGGCGAGACCGGACCAGGAACGGAGCGCGACGCAAAGGGCAGGCTCCGGCCACCTTTGGCGGCTGACCGAAGCCGGTACCGCCGCCCTGGAGGGCTGACCATGAACCGCTCCATCCGACTCGCCGCCGTCGCCGTCCTCGGCGCCCTGGTACTCACCACCTGCTCCACGTCGTACGCGTCGGGCCCAGCCGGCAGGGTCGTCGAGAAGGACCGCGACACCTACAAGGTAGGGACGACGACCATCACCAAGCGGTAGCTGACGACTGAAGCGGCCGACGGCACCCGGACCGAGTTCTGCGTAAGCAGCGCGGATTACGACCGGTGCTACCGGGGCTCTGCCTACCCCCGCTGCCTCCAGCGAACGGACCGCGACTGATGGTCGCCAGGATGACCGCGGCGCGGTACCGCGCGCTGATGGCTTCGCGCCGGGGCGGCCAGACCGCCCCGGCCGCCGCGGCGAGGAAGAAGACCGCCCCGAAGAAGCCACCCCCGGACCCGCCGGCCACCCCGCCACCGCCCGCGGTCGAGCCGCTCCTCGTCGGCCTCCCCAGCCCAGGACGGCACTGGACTTTGCTCATGCCGTACGCCGAGAAGATGCTGACCAGCAACAAGCGGTACCCGCACTGGAGCGTCGAGCACCGCATCCGAAAGCGGCTCCGCGCGGACGCCACCAGCCTCATCAAGCCCATGGATGTCCCCCGTCTCCAGCACGCGGCGATCTACTACGTGCTGCACCCGCGCAAACTCAACCGCTCCCGGGACCCCGGGAACTGGGCGCCGACGGCGAAGGCGTACGTCGACGGGTTGGTGACCCCCAACCCGGATCTGCCCCATCTGCGGCACCTGCTGCCGGACGACGACCACGAGCATCTACTCGGCCCGTACCCCCTCATGGGCGCGCCCGTGGAGACCGGATTGGCCCGGATGTCCCTCGTTATTGTCGAACTGCACGGGCCGCTGACCAGCGTAAAAGGCGAAACCGTAACGGGAACCGGCATTCCGACGTACAAGAGCTGAGGGCTGGCCCGCCCTCGCCGGAACAAGGAGATGCCCCTCCATGAGCACCAGACACCCCGTGTCCCTCCAGGTCTACGACCGCAACGGCGTGCCCGAGCACACGCCGATCTGGGACCGGACCCACTCCGTCAACATGGTCATCGCCGCGTTCGCCCGCGGAGGAACCCTCCTCGACCGCGACGGCGTCGACGTCCACCTCGCCGAGATCGCCGACAAGGCCGCGTGCTCGCTGCTCCGCGACCGCTGGAAGAACGACTTCCCGGTCGCAGCCTACGGCGAACTGCTCTGCACCATCGCCGCCCTGCGCGGCCTCCTGGGCTATTCCCCCACGCCCACGGCCGTCGAGGTCTTCGACTGGGCCCGGGTGCAGAAGCAGAAGGCTGCCGAGGGGATCGACGGCCCCGTGCAGGACTTCGTCATCCAGTTCCTCAACGGGCCGTGCTCCGGAGTGATTCTGACGTTCCCGGGCGAGATGAGGGGGCCAGGCGGGGAACCCGGCCTGTCCCTCACCGTCCCGATCGCGTGGGGCGACGACACGGACCCTGGCCGCGGGGAAGCCCGGTACGAGCGGATCGAGAAGCCCACGAGCGAGGGATTGTGGCTGTACCGGCTGGCCAGTGACGTCCCCGACGGCGCCCGCCCCTACATCACCGTCCCGGAGCGGAAGGGCGGCCGCGCGTGATACCCCTGCTTACCGCCGTCATCCCATCCCCGGCTGCCGACGCCGCGCACGACGCCGCGCACGCAACCGCCGCCCGTTTTCGTCAGGGCGCTTACTCCGTGACGTGCCCGGAGTGCCACGTCCCGGCCGGCGTGCTCTGTCTCGCCCGACGCAACGTGCACGCCGCCCGCAGGAACAAGTACCTGCAGAACCCTGTGACCACCGGCCTCGTGCCCCTCCTCGTGGCGCGTGCCCGATGAGCGACACCACCGCGGCCGAAGCCGCCGAGAAGGCCGCCACCTGGGCGCACTGCGCCGAGGACGCCAACAAGTACGCGCACGAGCATGAGCAACAGGCCAGGAAGTACGCGATCCAGCGGGACAGCGATAACGCCACCACCTACCAGTCGCGTGCCGAGGAGTGGGTGCGACTCCGCGGCACGGCCGTGGACATGGCGAACATGTGGGCCAACGTCGCCGGCGCCCTCCAACTCGCCGAGCTGGGTGAGCGCTCGTGACCACCATCGCCGTCGAAGCCCCGGCCGCCCCGCCCGAGTGGGACGGCCGCCTGGTCGTACGCGCCGCGGGCCGCCCCGTCTTGCACATCGGCGCCGAGGGCGTCACCGCGCCCACGGTGCCCGTGTTCACCGTGGCACTGGAGTGCGCGTCGGACGCCGAACGGGCCCCGGGCGTACGGCCGTGGGACGGGCCGGTCACCGCGGCGAGCATCTGCCCAGCCTGCCTCCGTTCCCTGCGCGGTGAGCCTGAGCCCGAGGCGCCCCGCCTGATTCCCGCCGGCGTCGCCGAGGCCCTGCCTGAGCCTGTCCCGGAACCGGTCCACGGCGGCCGTCATCTGCAAACCGTCCCCGACCTCCCGGTGTACGCCGAGGCGCCCCTGCCCGCCGAGCACGGCGGCCGCCCGATCACCTGGTCCCGGTGGACGACCGCGCCCGTCATCACCCACCACGACCCCTCGTGCGAATGGTGCGGGGACTCGGGCCCCGGCGAGATGGCCGGCGGCCGCCAGGGCAACCAGATGTCCCGGACCGATCCTCTGCGCCGGTACATCGCCTACCGCTGCATCGCGTGCCAGGAGATGACCGCGTACGAGCAGGTCGGCAGAGACCTCCAGACCATCACACACCACAAGTCGCGCGCCCCGAAGGACTGCAACCAATGAGCACCCCCCACACCGCCGTGCCCGACGCGGCACCCGCCGCGGAGGAGTTCGCCAAGCTGGAACAGCGCATGGCGCTGGTCGCGTGCGGCGTCCGCGACGGCAAGACCCAGGCGTGCGACAGCCACCAGCGGAAGGGCCCGGTCCTGCTGCGGATCGCCTCGACAGGCGCCGTCGACGCACTCGCCATGGCCATCTGCGGCTCCGAGCACCGCGGTTGGTGCACGGCATGCGTGGAGAAGGCCACGGAGATCATCCGGATCTACAACGAGGGGACGCAGTGACCACGGCTGTCGCACTGCAAGACGCGGAGATCTTCGACGTCGACGGGACGCTCGTCGACGTCTCCGGCATCCGCCACCTGATCAAGGGCCCCGGAGGGTTCACCGCGTTCCACCGGGCCAGTGCCTCCTGCCCGCCGAACCAGTACGTCGTCGACGCGGCCCGCACGGCGCACGCCAGGGGCCAGGCCGTGCTCATCATGACCGGCCGGGATCGGCGCTGGGAGCGCCTGACGTCCATGTGGCTCGCCCTGCACGACGTCCCCTCCACCGGCCTCTGGATGCGCGGCCGCGGCGACTACCGGCCGGACTACGTCATCAAGCGGGAGCTGCTGCGCTCCGTCCGTCGGCAGTACAACGTCCTCCGGGCCTGGGACGACAACCCGAACGTCATCCGCCTATGGAGCGAGGAGAACATCCCCGTCGAAGTGGTTCCTGGTTGGGTGCACGAGCAGTGAACCAGCCCGGAAACCACGAGATCACCACCATCGACCCGGAGCTGGGGGAATTGCCCTACGCGCTCCCCCTCGAAGGCTGGAGCGGCATGACGTTGCACTGCCAGGTCGACGCCATCGGCCCGTCCGACCGACACCCCGACCTCGTGAAGCTCGAGGTGTCGTTCCCACCCATGGCGAGGACCCGGCCAACGCTTCCGCGTGCACAGCCCGGCATCAACTCCCCAACGTGCGGCCCGACGACTACCGAGCAGCACCTGCGGAGGCCGGGGTGCTGCGGTGCGTGAATTGCAAGGAGCACCTGGGCTCCGCCCCGCGGCCGCGCCCCTCGCCAATCTCCCCGAGATTGGCGAATTTCGGCGAGAACTTCCCATCTCTCCGAATGATCGGCACAATGGCGGCTGTTGCTGATCCAGAAGGGGGTACCGATGCCGGCCGAGACCGACTCACCACGAGTCCTACGGCTCACATTCGAGTTCCACGTACCGCGCGGATTGCGCGTCAACATCCGGAACGAACGCCGCTTCGAGGCCGTACAAGCCCTGATCGGTGCGGTGCAGAGTCTCGCTGGGCAGGTTTTCCCGTGGGCAGACCGGATGACCGTCCGGCACGAGTGGTCCTACGCCTGGTGGGACGAGACTGCGGAACGCGAGTTGCCGACCACGGACAAGAACACGCCGAAGAAGTAACCGCGGGCCAGCCCACCGCGACCCCACAACTGAATACCTGGCGCTACGGCCAGACCACCCACCGGCGGAGAGCACCGCCGGAGCCGTAGCGCGCCCGCTTCGACGGAGGGCCCTGGCCGGTCGGCCGGGGCCCTTGGCGTGTCCGTGTCGGACCACCGTGCAATGATCCTTCGTCATGGGGAGACACACGTGGGGAAGGGCGGCCGGCGCACTGGTCCTGGCCGTGACCGCGGCGGCCGCGAGCGCTTGCAGCAACTCGAACGACGAGGGTGACGCGAAGCCGACCTCGAAGGCGAAGACGGTAACCGTAGAGGCCGCGTCCACCACGTTCCAGGAAGCGGTGACCAAGTTCGACACAGACGGCGGCTGTCTCGAGCAGGAGCCGGGTACGTGCTGGGACCAGATGCAGGCGCTCATGGAACCCGCACGCGACCTACGGAAGGCGATGAACGCGGAGAAATCCGTAGGCGCCGACTTCTGGACCGAGGCGTACACCCTGATCGACGCAATGAAAAAGGGCATCGAGGTGGGCGAGGACCAGGGCGTTCCGGCAGGAAGCGCCACGGAGCTGACGAACCGCGACGATGTCCTCGGCTCCGCGCACGACCTGTTCGACTGGCTCGATGCCCACCCGATCAAATAGCAGGTGTGGAGCACTGCGAGAAGCTGAGGTTCACATCAGCGTTCGAGGAGCCCTAGGCTCCTCGAACGCCGATCTTCTTACTGAGCGCCTTCGCGCAGATCCGCAGTCAGCTTTTCGGAGATCCGCGCGCACCGGGCGGCGTACTCCTCCAAGTGCTGAGTCTCGAACGTCTCGGCGTCCCAGTCCTCTTCCCGGACCTCTCCGTCCTGCCAGATGTATGCCCATCCTCTCTCGCCGTTGGCGAGAGGGATCTCCAGCAGCTCGTAGCGGCGATCCTCGAACGCGTCGAGGATCGCCCATTCCTCATCGCTGAGGCCGGTGAGCAACATGCCGGCCGCCGCGCCGCCGAGCGCATTGACGACGAGTCCGGGGTAGACCCGCCCTTCGAGCGCGGCGGCGCGCCACCCGGGCGCAGAGGCGGGCGTGCGGGCTGGTATTCGCCCCAACAGGGCTTCAAGGACATCATCGAACTGGAGTGTGCCGTAGCAGAACAGCCGGTCAGGGTTTTGCGCTAGTCGGTCCCGATGACCAGAGTTCTCCGGGGCCGGGCGGGGCAGGTTGATCGTTTGCGTCATGTGCAGTCCGGTCTTCAACGGGGGGAGGGCAGGAACATGGCGTCGTACAGGGGTGACTCTGGGGCGTGCTTGATCTGCCCCATCACCTTGTACCCCCACCGTAGGTAAGCATCGTGAGCTGGCTGGTTGTCGATGATGCACGTCAGAGTCGTGGCGCTCTCCGCGCGGCCCGCGATGACGGTGTCGTGGATCTGCCGCCCCACGCCCTGATTCTGGAACTCGGGTAGCACCATCAGCTCACGCAGCCAGAAGACCTGGCCGGCCTCGGCCAGCTCCCCCAGTTCCTTCGGCCTCCGGTCACCGAGGGAGACCCACCACGGCTTGTCGGCTGGCAAGGTCGCGCCATGCACGTAACCGACGATCTGACCACCGCGTTGGGCGGTCACCGTCTCGAAGCCCGCGGTACCGAACGCAGCTTCCAGGCGGTCGCGGAAAGACTCGACGGAGAAGAAGGGGTCACCGGCGTATGAGGGCGTGTCGTAGACCTTCGCGTACACGCCGACCAGTTCATCCGTGATGGCCTTGGCCGACGGGCCGTCATGTCGGTGGAACTCCACATCCACTGTGTGCTCTCCTTCGCTGCACTCACGCGACGTTAGCGCGGATCTGTTCGAGTAGGTCCCGTACTCCACGGCTCTTGTGGTGGGGGGCCAGTCCGTCATGGACGATCTTCAACTGCTCGATCGTCCTTGCGGAAGACATGCCGCTGCCGATGAGACGTAGGGACTCGGTCGTGGCGGCAACGCTGTGCTCGATGTCTCCGTTTCGCAGGGCCGCGACGGACAAGCGGCCCAGGCACATCCCTCGATTGCGTGAGTGGGCTACGTCCTGGAGGGCTTCGGACCTCGCCAGGAGCTTCTGTGCTCGCGCGCCCTGCCCGAGGTCGAGACGGCACATGCCTTCCAAACATGCCATCTCCGCCTCGTTCAGGAAGGTCGACCAGTCAGGGTCACGTTCGTCGGGTCCGCGTTCCCACTCCTTCCAGGCCCGCCTGATGGTGGCCTCGCAGTTGAACTCGTCCCCGACCCGGGCGTACCCCTGGGCCTCGCGGATCGCCAACAGGGCAATGACGCGGCTGGGTGCCTGCCACTCCTTAGCGTGGGCCTGGGCCAGACGGGCGCAGCGCACCGCCTCGCGGCCCTTCCCTTTAAGGTCCACGGCCTGGCGTGCCATGTTGCTGAGGGTGCGGCTGGCGAGGACGTCATCGCCTGTGGTCATTGCCGCGTTCAGGGCCTCGGAGAAGTATTGGCGGGCTTCGACGTGAAGGCCGGCGTCGTAGCAGAACCATCCGAGCGAGGTGGTGTACTTCCCTTTCACCACGTGGAGTTGCTGCTCTAGTTCATCGTCGTAGATGCCGTGGTCGATCATGCGGTGGACCCAAAGCAGCAGTGCCTGGGTTGGGGCCCAGAGGCGGTTTCCGCCGAACTGTTGGTCCTGGGCGTCCATGTCGTCAGCGGCATGACGCAGCACATCAACCTCTGCCGCTCCGATACGCCATTCAACCGAACTGGTGGCGCCTGCCGGAGTCTGGGCGAGCCAAGGCGGAGCCGCCACGTCCGGGGCTTGGTCCTGGGTGAGGAGAGGCACGCGCGTGAAGACAGGCGGGCTCGGGTTGGTCGGCTCGCCGTGGTCGCGCGGGCGGAGGCCGAGTTCCTCGAGCGGGCGCTTCCAGTAGGCGGCTAGGACCTTCCGCGCATCGGCGTGGGGCCACGGTGGCGGCTCGTCGTTCTCCCACTTCTTGTACTGCCGAGTGCTGAACGAGGGGCGTTTTTTGATCTTGCCTTCGACGCAGAGGCGCGCGGCAAGGTCTGCGAGGCCCTGGACCACCTCTTCCTGCGTGCGGTTGAGCCTGATGCGTAACCGCTTCATCTCGCGCATGGACACCCCTCGCCGTTCCTGTCGTCCTCACGGTAATGGCTGGGCGGCTGCCTGCGTGAGACATCGTCAACTAAAAGCCCAGGTCAGGGCGAAAGTGCCCGTGAAAGGGCACCTGGAAGGCACGTAGAGGGCCCACAGACGGCATGGGAAAGGACCTGGTCAGGGCTTCCACACTTCGCTGCACTAGGTCACGCCACACGCACAGTGTGTGCTGCCCCGTGGAGACCTGGAGGTCCCCCGATGAAGACCCGCATCGAGATCGGCGAGAACAGGAACCTGTCCGCCTGGCTCGCCGCGGCGACTTCAGACCCGGGGGTGTCCCTCGACCGGTGGGCGCTGCACCCGCACCTTCCTCGCCGCCTTGAGTGCGGCGTCCTCTTCGATGTGGTGCTGGCCAAACAGGCTCTCGTCGAGATGACCTTTGGCATCCTCCGGGGCTACGGACAGCCCCTCGGCCCAGCCGTGGTTCTCGCAAACCTCGGCTCCGCCGCGATCCTCGTACCACCCGGCACCGCCGATTGCTGGCGTCCCCTGATGGCCACGTCCCAATGGCCGGACAGGTTCCCCCGCCCGGTCTGCCTCGGGCGACAGGGCGAGCACAAGATTCAGATACCCGCCCCGTCACCGCGGCCTGACGCGACTACACGGTGGCTCGAACCGCCGGCCGACGACCTGGTGCCCGGACGAGGGCCCCTACTCACCAGCCCGGCCCCGCTGGCGCGCTGCCTGACCGAAGCCTGCACCATCCTCGCGCCTGCCCCACAGCAGACCTCCTTGTGCAGGGCTGTGTCCGCTGCCCGGTTGGCATGGCGCTCTCCCCAGAGGACGTGATGACGACGACAGCCGTACGGACGCCTCGCGCGGTTCTCCGCCGCGACGGGGACGTAATGGAAGAGACATTCCCCGTCGCACCCTGCCGACGGGGTGAGCCGCCCCGGGACGAGGACACAGTCCGAGTACGCCGCATGCGGCGGATCGCCGCAGCGAAGCTGAGGTATTGCGGCCTTGAGCCAATGACCGATGACGTCTTGGTAATTGTCTCCGAACTCGTGACGAACGCGATCCTGCACAGCGGCACCAGGGAAATCACCCTGACGCTCACCCTCCGGAAGGGCCTCCTCCGCATCAAGGTTCACGACGGCATGGAGGGATGGGCCCAGCCTAAACAGGCAAACAGCAACGCCGAGTCTGGACGAGGCCTTGAGATGGTCGAGCGGCTGGTGGAGGAATACGGCGGGGCCTGGGGTATCAGCGACGACCGCGCAACCGTCTGGTGCGACCTCCCCGCGAGGGGAGAAGACCAGTGACCTGCCCTGTCCTCGTTAGCCGGGTCAGCGACGACGTGCCCCGCTGGCACCACCCTGTGAAGCCCGCAAAGCGGCTGGAAACAGCGGCCGTTCAAGCAGCGCTGACGAAGATTCGCGCGTGGAACCCATACGACGGGGATGCCTGGCTGGACGACGTGGCGGACGCACTCGATGACGTGCCGCCGGCCGAAGACGCCGCGGACGAACTGGCCCAGCGCCTCCGCGGCTACCTGATGCAGCTCGTAGGCATCGCCATCCACGCTGAGGCGGAAAAGCATGACGCCGCGGTGACCACGCTCATAACGCGGGCGCGTGAGGCCCGAGAGATGGAACTGCCGGGCGACTACCTCAAGACGATCAACCCCCTGCGGCGCATGGGCTGGGCCGTCAACGAGCTGCTGGATGCGCTGGTGGCGATTGGCTCCGTGAAGCAGCCCGACTCACTGGCACAGCGTCCGGGGAGCACCCTGTGACTGCGCCGGCCGCGGCCCGGCTCCCCCTGAGCCTTCGCCCAGCACGCCACAGGTCGCAGCCCGCAGGGCACAGAACTTCGCCCGCCTCCTCAAGAGCTTGCTCCAAGCAGCTTCAGAGGTCGGCGAGGAACAGGCGCACAGGCGCCGGCACCCACACCATCAGCACGCCACGACGAAGGACCCCACCAGATGAAGACCTGGCACGCCGTACTCCTCGCAGTTGTCGGAGTCGCCCACATCGCGCAGAGGCAGGTGCACCAGCGGCAGCAGGCCGAAATCGCCGTCACACAGCTCCACCAGGACTGGCTGGGCCAGCTGATCGAACGTCCCCACCTCGCGGTGCAGTGGGGCCTCGACGGGATGAATGAGGAGGAGATGGTGCATACCCTCAGCGCCAATCAGCAGCTCTCCGCCCTGGGATTGCGGGACCGGCTGGGGCTCCTCCGCGGGCCTCGGCTGGACTTCGTCGCGGATGCGTTCGTCCAGAAGCAGATCGGCCGACGCTACTGGGACAGGTGCGGTGCCTACCGCGAAGAGGAAGCAGCGGGTGACAGGGCCGCCGAGCGCTTCTGCCGGGCCCTGAAGAACGCACGGAGGGCCTACCCGAAGACCGATCCCGTGGGTGTCTGACCCGGAGGATGGCGTGCTCCGCGCGCCGCAGTGCGTGCCCGCCACATAGACCGCCGTCCGGCGGACCGGTGCCCGTGCCCGGACCGTTGGACGGCTCAAGCCCCGGCGCGGGGCGGATCCTCAAATCCCCCGTAGAGGAGCGCCCCGCGTCGGCCTGATGTCCACGACACGAAGAATCCGTCCAGGAGCCCCGGATGTGTGACCACCAGCCGCCCTGCCCGTTCGCTGACTCGCCCGGCCGGGATGCCGCCGTGATCGTGGCGTTCCACCCGGAGCAGGGCTGGAGCCTGCTGTGCAACGGGGTGCTGCTCTTCGAGGACACGGGGGAGCTGCTGCCTGATGGGCGGGTCATTCCCCCCACTCGGCCGCTGAGTTCGCTGGACGCGGCGTAGCGCGCTTCCCGATCAAACGTTCCGTTTCCACACCCCCCGAAGGTTCGATGTCTTACCACGATTCTCACGTCAGCACGCCGGAGAGCCTGCCGAGCGCAGACCGCCCTGTGGGAAGGACCGAAGCTCCCCGCCGGGCGCGGCTCTCCCGGGCCTTCGCCTCGCCGACGCGGCCGACTCCACAGAGCGCCCGTGCTGATGTGTGGGCCCTCCTGCTGCTCGCATGCGCGCGGCCGCTGTGGATTTCCCTCACCGACTTCGCCGCACTGTGTGGCCTCTCCGTCCCCGGGCGCGACATCCTTGTCGAATGTGTCGGAACCCTCAGCGCCTTGGCAGCAGGCGGATGGTTGATGTTTCTGGTGAGGGCACATCACTCGGCACTCCGGATCAGAATCGCCGCATTGTCTGCGCTTGCCCTCGCAGGCCCGGCGGCCCTGCTGCTGACCACGGAGCTGTCGGGGATCATTCAAACGTTGGCGGCGACGGTCATGATGACGTGGCTTGCGTTGGAAGTTGTCATCCATCACGGCGTGACCGTGCAAGGGTTCGGACTTGGGCCCTCATCTGCGCGCCGCGAAGCCGGTATAACGCTCCCTACCACGATCTATTTGGTTCATTACATAGCGGCCTGGGCTGCCACTTTCATCATGACTTACCTGACACGAGCCCTGCCGACGGCACTGCCAGCCATGCAGGGTGATCAGGCCGTGGCTCTCGGCTGGGACACCAAGGCGCTCGCCATCTCCAACATCATCTACACCAGCGCCATG
Organism: Streptomyces sp. NPDC059850; assembly: GCF_042731515.1. Lineage (NCBI taxonomy): Bacteria > Bacillati > Actinomycetota > Actinomycetes > Kitasatosporales > Streptomycetaceae > Streptomyces > Streptomyces sp. NPDC059850. Next base: position 59,783 of record NZ_JBHWJI010000047.1, on the reverse strand, counting down.
GAGGAGGTACTGATCGTCGGCGCGGTGTGCGTGCTGTCTCAGGCAGCCCGTCGACCGGTGTGGCAGATGTACGCCATCAGCCTCGGGTTCCGGGTCATAACCCACTTGTACCTCGGGCTCCCTGCTCTCGCCCTTTCGATATTGGGCGCTGTGGGCCTCTTCCTCTATCACCGATGGGGTCGACTCCAGCCGCTCGTGTTGGCACACCTGCTCTTCGACCTGCGCAGTGTTTTCCCTATAGCCACCATCTTCTGACCGCCCCAGCCAGCGTTTCGACGACACCGGTGAACTCCTTCCGGACGGGCAAATCACCGCCCCGCCCCGCCCGCACACCACGCCGACGGCGCCCCCCCCTGAAGCGAGAGCACTCCACGCGCACTTATCGATCGCACGACCGGAAGGCAAATCGTTGACCAGCCGACAGCCTGGTTATCGGGAGTTATCTCCTCGCGAACGGGAGGTCCTCCGCCTGATAGCGGACGGCAACACCACCAAGCAGGCAGCCAGAGCGATGAAGGTGGCCCCGGCTACGGCGCAGAGGCATTTGGTGAACGTGTCCGCCAAACTCGGGACCACCAAAGAGCGGGCCGCGATGGTGCACCGGGCCTATACGCTCGGCCAACTCGATCCCCCAGAGCATTCTGTGCCCATTTCGATCACGAAGATCCCGCCTGCCGAACGAGACATTCTCAACGGTCTGGCGAACGGATGGAGTTTGGCGGAGGTTGTTGCCAGCAAAGGGCTTTACCTCCTTACCGCGCGCGACGACGAGCGCACGCTCAAGACGCGACTGGGAGCAACCAACACCGCGCATCTCATTACGCGCGCTTGGCAGCTCCGTCTACTCGGTCCGGAATCGACGTCTACGCCAAATGGACCCGCTACCCATACATGAAGGCCCGGAGTGCCCCATGATTACAAGATCCCCGACGCTCCTGCCGGTCCGCTAATGCGGCCCCCTACTGGCTTGCGAGGAGGGAAACCTTGGCCAACATATCGCGCCGAGAACGCGAGGCCATTCAGCTTTTGGCTGGCGGCGCGACGCCTACTGAAGCGGCCGCGGAGATGGCGGTCCACCCATCCACGGTGAATGCTTTTTTGAGAAACGCGTCGGCAAAGCTCCACGCGGTCACGCGGCCGGGACTGGTTCACAAAGCGTACCGGCTGGGAGTAATCACCCCAAGTGAGCCTGCGGACCGCTTGCCAATCGAACACATTCTCCGAGGCATGGCGACCGGTCACGATTTCCCTTGGATTGCCGCGAACTCCGGGGTCCGGGTGGATACGATGCGGGATGATGTGAGTGCTCTCATGAGGTTGATGGGAGCCAAGACCCATGAACACCTCATCCGGCGGGGCTGGGAACTCGACTTGCTAGGGCCAGCGCAGGACGCAAAATCCCGGACGGGGAATTGATTCGTTTTCAAATCCTGAGACCTCTCGCACCAGGAAGCGGCGCTCCTGCGCCCCCTCAAATGGGGAGAGCGGCAGCCGGTCTTGCGCCGCCATATTGCACCGCACATCTCGCTTACCCCGAGCCGAAGGGACCTTATGGACGCCAGCACCATCACGGTAGCTGTTTGGAACATCGAGGCAGACGGCGGCCGCATGGGTGAACGCCGTGACCTCGCCCTGGACATCCTGTCCGAACATGAGCCGGACATCGTGTTCCAGCAGGAGGCGAAGCACAGCAGGGAGAGGGGCCAACGGCGCAAGAACAGCGCGGCGAAGCGGCTCGGGCTCCGCGGTTTTCTGTCAGAGCCCAACCCGGGCATCGACGCAGACATCGCCACCGCCGTGTACCTGCGCCCCGAACTCTTCCACGTCCTCCAGGAGCCACCGCGCGTGAAACCGTGGTGGCTGCACCCCTGCCACGTACAGGTGCAACTGGACGACTGCCCCGTGCCGCTGAACCTGGTGTCCGCACACCTGTGCTTCTTCTCCGCCAACCAGCGGCTCACCGAAGCCGGGTGGCTGACCACCCTCGCCCAGCCCGGGATGGTCACGCTCATTGGCATGGACGGCAACAGCTACCCGAGAGCTCCTGAGCCGGTGACATTGCCGGACTGGGACAAGGTCACCGATCGCGCACACATGGTGCACCGCACCTATGTGGACGCCGACGGCCACCGGCGCAGCGACACCCGACCGGACGGAACCCTCATCGACGCCGGGTACGTCGATCTCGCCCGGCACGCCGCTGACCATCTCGGCGTGGACAGCAAGATAGCGCTCGCCCCTACCGCGGGGTTCGAAAAAGCGCACCAAGGCGGTCCGCAGCGCATTGACCGCGGCTACGCGGCTGGTGGTGCGGCTGGTGCTCTCGACCATGTTGAGGTGATCGACACCGATGACACCCGTGCTGCCACCGACCATGCCCTGGTCCTGTACCGCTTCAACCGTGCTCGCCTGGTCCGCATACTGACCCAAGCCGCATCGTGCACACGGTAATCAGGTGGCCCGTCGGCATCACCGCAGCGGGCGGGTGCCCTATCGGGCAGCCGTTACGACGGCCATACGCGACGCTGGTTGTGAGAGCAGCTTCACGCGGGCGCAGCGATGCCGTGAGCGTCGATGATCGCGGGGAGGGCACGGACCCGGTCATGCAGTTCGTCGACACCGGTTGCGCGCGTCGGAGCGAGGACGGCGTCGAGCTGTGTGAGGCGGCTCCTGGAAGTGGAGCGGAGCCGCGCCGCAGGCACGCGGGACAGGACGTCCAGAGCGCGTTGCGCGGCGTCGGTCGGTTGGGTGGGGGCTTCGGCCTGGGCCAGAAGCAAGGCGGCGGCGGCCCAGCCGGGGGTGGCCGTGGTGCAGGCGTTCATGGACGTCTCGGCAGTAGCGACCGCCTTATCGGTCCGGCCCAGGGCGCGATCGGCATCGGCTTCGTGCAGCCGGTGCTCCGCGATGTCGTAGCCGAACCTGCCTGGCGCCCAGCCCGCTGCGTCGGTCTCCAGTTCACGCGTGGCGGTCGCCAGCGCAGCGTCAGCTTCCGCTTGACGGTTCAGTGCGGCCAGGGACGGGAGCAGTGCCCAGGCGTGGAGTTGCGCGCGAGGCAGCCCGGAGGGGGCGCAGGCCAAGCCGCGTTCAGCATGGGTCAGGGCGAGGGTATGCTGGCTGGTCGCGCGGGCGACCATCGCCTGAGCGCCCCAAGCCCATGCTGTGAGCCGCGCGTCTCCGCTGCGGTCGCCGTAGGTCGTGGCCGTAGCGAGATGTGCCCGTGCTCCGGCGTGGTCACCGAGGTGGTAGGCGAGGTTGCCCAGAAGGGCGGAGAGCCAGCCGACGCCTCGGCGCAGTTCGGTCTCGATTCGCTCCGGTGTCGGCGCGGTGCTGGTGAGGGCTTGCATCAGCAAGCCCCGGGCCGCGTGCACCTCGGTGAAGAGCACGTGGGGCGGGTGCTTGCTGTAGCCGAGTGCGTAGTGCTCGATCGTAGCCTCGGACAGGTCCACGACCGCCGTACTGCCCGACGGGTCGGCGAGCAGCGCGAGATGCAGAGATTCCCGGACGGCCGGCAGACCGGCGGAGGTCGTCATGGTCACCATGCTTTCCCGTGCGGGAAGGACGCACGCTTGGGGCCCGGGAGCACTGTATCGACTGACCTGGGCCCACTGAGATTGTTCGTGGTCAGCGGCGCGGTCGAGCCCGAGCTGCTCCGGCCGGGCCCGGTAGACCGTGCACAGCGCCTCGACGTACTCCGGGCCGGGGCGCTCATAGGATCGGTGTTCCCACCGGCAGAGCATCGACTCCGACATGCCCGGCGGCAACAATCCACGCGACCGGTACAGGGCGCCCACTCGTTCGATGGTGCGGGACCGAGGCCAGCCGAGCGCGAAGCGCCATGCCTCCAGCGACTGCACTTCGGGCAGCTCGGCGCGGATCTCGCCGGCCGTCCGTTCGACTCCGCTGCCGCTGTGCATGCACCGTTCTCTGATCTCGGCGGCGGTCTTCTTGATAGCGGCGCGACGCGATCGACTGACCGTGATCATTACGCACCCTCCGCAATGAAGCTGACTGGTCGTCAGGGTAGCGGAGCTTCTGCGCCGCGGGAGTGCGCTTTGTCCCGACGGTGCCGACATTGCGAGTTGCCCGCAATGTGCGCAATCAGATCCGGCAATGACTTGGTGACCACCCGCCAGCACGATAAGCGAGCGCGCGCCACGCGAATCCAGCACGGCGTCCATGATCACGACATGTGTGTACTCGGCCGATGGCCAAGTGGCATATATCGCTGGCCCGTTACTCCCAGTAGAGGCTGCTGCGTTCACCACGGCTTTTCGACCGTCCCTCATCCGATGGGAGCGACTTCAGTGACCGCCACACCTCAGAACCTTGAAGGGATGCCCGTGAGCAAGACGCGGCACACCGACCAGCGGGTGTCTATCCCCTTGGCCCGTGGAGACCGGGCCACCGCCGACCTTCTCGCGGAGGCCGGCTTCGACGTCCGTACCGATCTCGGCCAGCACTTCCTGCGATCGCAGGATGCGGCGTACCGGCTCTTGGACTGCGCCGACCTGGCGGATGAGGACCAGGTCCTGGAGGTCGGCGCGGGACTGGGGACGCTGTCCGGCACGGTGGCTGAGAGCGGACGTCGGATCTGGGCGGTGGAGAAGGACCGACGGCTGGGGTCCATCCTCCAGGACGTGCTGCGCAGGTTCGGCCCGCGGGCACGCGTCAGCATCTCGGACGTGCGCGAGGTTGACCTTGACGACGGGCTCGTTGCGGGCGCTGTGCTCCTGGCGATCATGCCGTTCGACTGGGAGCTGTCGGTGGTGCTCACCCGGTACGTTTTCGCCTCCACGCCGAAGGTGGAACGGGGACTCGTGGTCGTGCCGAGCCGGACGCTGGAGCAGTACCAGGAGGCCAGCGAGGAAGCGAGCGGGCTGAGGCTGCGCGAGGTCGACGGGATATCCCGCTCCGAGTTCTGGCCGAAGGCGCCCGAGGCGCTGCGCGTCGTGTCCATCGAGAGGCGCCGGTGAACACCCCGCTGATCGTCACGACCGACTTCCACTCCAGCGTACCCGAGGGGCGGGCCCTGCTGGCTACCCTGCGCAAGCTCCGCCAGGCCGGCGGTGCGGTCACGGTGGATGCCGGAGATTTCTTCGGCGGGACCGCCTTCCACGCGTTCTCCCGCGGGAGGGTGGAAGAGCGACTCCTGGCGGACCTGTACGACGCGCTCGTGCCGGGTAACCACGACTTCGCCGACCTCATGCGGCTGCGGAACCCCGAGCGGTTCCCGCCGGTGGTGTGCGCGAACCTGCGACCTCCGCGGGGGTTCGCGGGCCGCTGGAAGAGCAGGCTGCTGCTCCCGGGCTCCGTGCCGAGAGTGGGCATCGTCGGGTACCTGGGTCGGCAGGCGTACGAAGCCGTCCCCATCCCGGAGCGTGCCGGATTCGAGTTCGTGGACCCGACTGCAGACCTGATCGCCGCCGAGCGGGATCGATTGCTGTCTGCCGGGGCCGACCTTGTGATCGGCGTGAGCCACAGCGGCTTCGCCCTCGACGTCGCCGAGCAGGACAACGATTGGCCGCTGCCCCTAGTCGTCTCCGGGCACTGCCACACCCCCTCGTACCACTGGGCATCCGCAGGCCGGCACGTCATCAAAGCTCCGGAGATAGGCAAGGGGCTCCTCCGCCTCAACCTCGACCCCCAAGCCGGCCGCCACCAGTTCACCGTCGAAGCTCTGCCCTCCAGCCGTCCGGCGGCTCCGGATGGACTGGAAGAAGAAATGGCCCGGTACGCGGCCTGGGGTGCCGAGCTGATCGGCGCTCTGCCCGCGCCTGTCCCGGACCGAAGCGACGTGGCGCACCTGCTGGCCCAGCGGGCTCAGGCCGCCACCGGCGCGGACGCCTTCCTCATGAGCCTGTGGGCATTGCGCGAAGGGCTCCCGCAGACCGTCACCCGCCGGGCCCTCATGAACTGCGCCCCCTTCGACTCCAACCTCGTCCTCCTGAACGGTGAGTACCGCGTGGAAGGGGTCCTGGAACAGGCACGCCGGATCGGTGAAGAACCGGTCATGTGCCGTCCGGCCGCCGGGGCGGGCCCGGTGCCCTCGCTGGTGACCACAAGCTATCTCGCCGACCGACTTGGCCTCCCCGCTCGGCCGGTCTTCCCGTCGCGCACTCTGCGCGACATCCTCACCGATCTCGTTACGGAGACCTGATGAGTAACGTGCTCACCTTGGAAAGCTGCGACTTGGTGCGCGGCCCCACCGCGCCACGCGAGTTCGCGGTCCGCCTGACCGGCGATGGCGCCGGAGCCACGGTGGTCTCGTTCCCCCGAGACACGGACCACCACCACAACCTGGAACTGGCTCTCGGACTGCTGTCCGTGCTGGGCCCGATCCTGAGCGTGTACCCGAATGACGGCTGCTGGAGCGACTTGGCGGTACGCACCGACGTCAATCCCGCGCGCACACACGGCGTCGGCGAGAACCGGCTCCACGTCGACTTGGTTGACCGCGAGCTGAGCCCCCGCTACATCGCCCTGTACTGCGTCCGCAACGACCCGCTGAACGGGGGCGCGTCGGCCCTCTCCGATCTATGGGCCGCAGCGGACGACCTGACGATTGCTGACCGGGACCTGCTCAGCAGGCCCGACTACTCCTACTGGGCCGACAAGGACGTGCACGGAGTCGGCGAAAGCCTGCCTCACTTCCCCGTCTTGCCCAAGCGGATCGACAACGGCACACCGATCCGATTCACCAGCAAAATGCAGCCCCACCTGCGGCAAGGCCAGCTTGTGAATGCCGAACAGGACACCGTGCCGTACATCGCCCAGGCGTTCGACCGACTCGTGACCGCCGCCTACAAGCACCGCACCACCGTCCGGCTGGCCCCTGGGCAGCTGCTCGTCTTCGACCAGTGGCGCTACGCGCACGGCCGGATGCCGCTGGGCCCCGGTCAAGAAACGCTTCCGGCCAAACAGCGGCGCCTGCTGAAGCAGAGCTACGTGGGCCATGTGGGCACCGGAGGTGTTCGGTGATTCTCACCGGATCTGCCATCGAGCAGGCCGTGAGCTGCGGGGACATCACCATCGACCCGTTCGACCCGGACCTGGTCAACCCCAACAGCTACAACTACCGCCTGGGAGACGTGCTGAAGGTCCCCATCGACGGACCGGCCGATCCCCGCATGGAAACGGCGCTGAAGACCGTCCACATTCCCGTCGGCGGATACGAGCTGCAACCGGGCACCCTCTATCTCGGCGCTACGGTCGAGCGGATCGGCAGCGCCCGCTACGTGACGAGCCTCATCGGACGGTCCTCCCTCGGGCGCCTCGGCACTTTCCTCCAGATCTCCGCCGACCTCGCCCAGCTCGGAGCGCTCCACCAGTGGACGCTGGAGATCGTCGTCGTCCAGCCTCTCACCATCTACGCCGGAATGCGCGTAGGGCAGGTCTCTTTCTGGGAGCGGGCCGGCGCGCCGATGCCCTACGTCGGCCACTACGGCCGACTCGACGACCCGTCGCCCTGCTCCCCCAGCGCCCTGGCCGGCGCCCCGGTGCAAGAGGGGAGCGCGGCGTGATCCTCACCGGGCCGGAGATCCACAGGCGCGTCAAGGCCGGGGAAATCGAGATCGAGCCGTTCGACCCCGCCCTCCTGAGCCCCAACAGCTACGACTTCCACCTCGGCCGCTCGATCGGCTGGTACACCGAGCACCGCCTCGACTGCGCGCGCCCGAACCCCTTCGAATCCCACCCGATTCCGTCCGAGGGCATGCTCCTAACCCCCGATCGGATCTACCTCGCCGCCACCGAAGAGCGCATCGGCAGCGACCACTTCGTGCCGATCATCCGTGCCCGCTCCTCCGTGGCCCGGCTAGGTTTGTTCGTCCACGTCACCGCCGATCTGATCGATATCGGCTCCCACAATCGCCTGACGCTGCAACTGCACGCGGTGCAGCCGGTGAAGATCTACCCGGGCCTACGGATTGGGCAGGTCACGTTCTGGGCGGTCCAAGGCGACATCGTCCTGTACGACGGCAAGTACCAGGGCGCCGAGCAGGCGATGCCCTCCCAGATCCATCGCGACTTCGAGGGGCGGTAGCCCAGTGCCTCCCACGAAGACACCGAACACCGCAGAGCATGTCGTTGCGGTGGTGGCGCATCCTGACGATGCCGAACTGCTCGCCTACGGCACCCTGCGGCGCTACCGCCAGCTCGGCGCCGACGTCACCGTGCTGATGGCGACCCACGGGGCCAACGGTGTCTCCCTCACCGACGCGGCCCGCGGCGTCCGCCTCTCCGAAGAGGAACGTGTGCACGAAGTGCGCCTGGCCTGGGACGACACGGGCGTCGAGGTCGTCTGCCTCGGCCTCGCCGATGGTGCGCTTCACCCTGACCGACGCCTGATCTCGGCCGTCGAGGACGAACTGGCGCGCCGCGGCTGCACAACCGTGATCACTCACAGCCCGCGCGCCGACAACGACCATCAGGACCACCTCGCCCTCGGTGCGGCTACCGCCAACGCCGCCACCCGAGTGCCGTCCTGCCACACCGTGCTGTACGGCGAACCGCACGCTCCTCGCAGCGGGTTCACCCCGACCATCCTGGTCGACATCACGGACTTCCTCGACGACAAGGTCAAGGCCCTGGCCCGCCACGAGACGCAAGGAGGCCGCTGGTACCTGGGCGAGCCCTACACCCGTCAACGGGCGGCAGCGGCCGGTTGGCGGCTGCGGCCCGCTGATGCCGCGGCGGGCCGCAGCTTCGAGGCGTTCGAGGCTCCCTTGCTCACCCTGCTGCACCACGTTCCGGCGCTGGAGTGCCCGTGATCTACATCGAACAGCCACCGTTCCTGCCATGGCTGGGCTTCTGCGAGGCGCTGATCGCCTGCACCAGCATCGCCTTGTACGACGACGTGCAGTTCGTTGAGCGCGGCTGGCAGAACCGCAATCGGATCAAGACCGCCAACGGCATCAGTTGGATCACCGTGCCGGTGGCCAGGAACACCAGCCAACTCATCCGGGACACACGGATCGCGGATGGTTTCGACGCGACGACCATGGTCAAGACGATCCGCCTGGCGTATGGGCGCAGCCCGTACGCCGACGAAGCCCTCCAGGTCATCGAGCCGCCCCTTTCGGCGGGCCACCAGTGGCTGGCCGACCTCAACGTGGCCCTCATCACGGAAATCGCGACAGCCCTCGGCTCCCGCGCATCCCTCCTGCTTACCTCCTGCATGTCCGCGACGGGCTCCTATGACAAGACCGAACGGCTGGCCCGCATCTGCGCAGCTGCCGATGAGCGGGACCTGTGGGCGGGGTCGGGCACGCGGAAGTACCTCGACACCACAGCGCTCGCCAGGAACGGGATCACCGTCACCTGGAATGAGTACGCCAGTCGCCATCCCCGCTACGCCCAGCCGTGGGTGAAGCAGGGCTTCGCCCCGGCCCTGTCGGTCATCGACGCGGCCTGCTCCATCGGCTGGGCCGGTGTCTCGGCCATGCTCCGAGCCGGTCTCAACGACTACCGCACCACCGCACCCACGGGAGACGCACAATGACCCGCCCGCGCCTCATCACCGGGATCGACCTGCCCCTCCAGCCGTCATGCGGCTCCACCATCTGGGCGAGCGACGTGTACCACCAGCTCGCCCCCGACTTTCACACCACGTTCCTGGCGCTGCCCGGCGGCGAGGTGTGGCAGCACGGTTTCGAGGAAACCGTCTCCCTCCGCGCGACGAAACAGCCGTACGGCCCGTACTTCGCCCAGTACGCCGATGCGCTGACCGAGGAGGTCGAGCGGCTACTGCGCGACCGGCGTCCCGACCTCATCCACGCCCAGCACCTCGGCTTCGGGCTCGCGCTCGCCTTCGCCCGCGCTGCGGACCAAACGCCCATCATCGCCATCGCACACGGCACCGACATCATTGCCGCCACCGAAAACGGTCAGGCCCGAGATGCGCTGATCGAAATCGTCGCTGCCAGCACGGCCGTCGCGGTACCCAACACCGCGATGGCCGACCAGGTCAATGCCTTCACCCGCGGGAGATACAGCGGCCGATTAGTCACCGTGCCTTGGGGCGTCCCCTTACCGAAGTGCCCCACCGCCCTGCCCACGGACGAGCGTCGGCTGCTGCTGGTGCACGCAGGGCGCCTCGACTCGAACAAGTCCACGATCACCGCGATCGAGGCGCTGAGGCTCACCACCGACGAACATCACCTCACGATCATCGGCAGCGGCAGCGAACTACGCTGCCTCACCACCCGAGTCGCCGCCCTCGGCCTGAGCCACCGGGTCCGGTTCGAGCCGTTCCTGCCCCGTAAGGCCCTGTGGCAGCGCTTCGCCAACTTCGATGCGTTCCTGCTCACCACCAAGCAACTGGAGGCGTTCGGTCTGGTCGCCGTCGAGGCCCAGGCGCACGGCCTCCCGGTTCTTCACGGCGACCTGCCCGGCCTGCGCCACACGCTCGGCGCCGGCGCCCTGGCGTACCCGCCGGGGGACGCAACCGCCCTGGCCGCGCGCATCGACCAGCTCGCCAACGACTCCGGCCTGCGACGCACCCTCAGCAGCGCCGCGGCGATCAACGCCCGACGCCACGACCTCGCGACCACCACCGCGCACCTGCGCGACCTTTCGAAGACCGCGATGAGGAGGGCCGGTGCCTGACACACCCTTGTACGCCAGTCGACTATGGCCGCCCGTGCGCCGCCGCGCGATCAACACGACCGTGTCGACCCTGGATCTGCTGGAATCCCTCGGCTACATCGCCAAGACCGACGCCATCGGCGTGTTCACCCTGCTGCCGCTGGGACTCCGCGTCCACGACCGACTCGCCGGAATCGCTCGCACAGCATTCGAAGAGCGCGGTGCAAACACCGTCGGATTCCCGGCCCTCCAAAGCCGCTCGCTGTGGGAACAGTCCGGCAGGTGGGCCGCCTACCAGGCCGAAGGCGCGCTGTTGACCGTAACGAGCCGCAGCGGCGAGCAGATGTGCTTGGCCCCGACATCCGAGGAGATCGCGGTCGCCACCGTACGGGAGCACCTGCGCTCCTACCGCGACCTCCCGGTCCGGCTGTTCCTCAGCACCTCCAAGTACCGCGACGAGATCGCTCCGCGCGGTGGACTGATGCGCGGCCGCGAATTCACCATGGCGGACGCCTACACGTTCGATACCGCCCCAGACGGCATGCGCACATCGATCGACTTCCTCAACGACGCCTGCCGCGCAGCCCTCCTCCGCATGGGTCTCACCGGCGTCTTCCAAGCTCAGGCCGATGGCGGCAGCATCTCGGCCGGACCGTCCACCGAGCACCTGGTCCTCGGCGAGACCGGACAGAGCACCATCCTTGTCTGCGACCACTGCGGCCACCGCGGCGACGACGCCGTCCTGAGCGCTCGGCCTACCCCACTGAAGCATCCGATCGTCAACGTCATCACCTTCGCGCTCACCGCCCACGACGGCGCTTCAGCCCCCGCCGCCGTGGCGATCCGCTCCGACCTCCGCGTCAGCCCCCGAAAGCTCGCCGCCGCCACCGGCGCCGCCCGCGTCGAACTCTTGAACTCCGCCGAGCTGCCCGAACACTTCGGGAAAGAAGCCGGCACCCTGACCCCCTGGGACTGCGGCAAAGCGACACTCTTCGACACCTCCGTCGCCCACCTGGAGACCTTCTCCATCTCCGACGGCGCCACCGGACTGCGACACCATGTGACCTGGTCAGGAACGAAGGATCTGCCTGCCCTATCGCCCACCGCCGTCGACCTTCACCGCTCCGCTCAGGGGATGGGATGCGGCCGTTGCGACGACGGGCACTACCGCGAAGCCCGTGCTATCGAACTCGCCCATGTCTTCGAGCTGGGCACCCAGTACACCGCCGCGATGAACTTGTCCTTCACCAACGAGCACGGAACCGCGCGCACCCCCCATGCGGCGTGCTCCGGCATCGGCATCACACGATGCCTCCAGACACTCGCCGACTTGCACCGCGACAAGGACGGGCTGCGCTGGAAACCAGCAACCGCCCCGGCCGCCCTCCACATCATCGTCCTGCGCCCCGATTTGCCCGCCATGCGCGAACGCTCCGAACAGGTCGTCCAACACCTCCGCGACCGCGGGGCGTCCCTGTTCATCGACGACCGGCTCGAACCGGCCGGCGAAAAGTTCCGTTACGCCAACCTCCTCGGCCTCCCGCACGCTCTGGTCCTCTCCCCCCAGCAGAACGAGCACGAGGTCGAACTCATCGACCGGTGGACCTCCCGCGCCCCCCGAACGCATATCAGCCAGATCCCGGACACCTGGAGTCAGCCCTAACACACTCCAAATCACTCGCTGACCTCGTTACGAGTCGCCGTTTAGCTATTATCGACCGGCGCCAGAATTCGCATGCAGAAAAACAAGAAGAAAGAAGCCGAAAGTCGCTCGCCCAGGTGGCAGAAATTTGCCGCCAATATCGAACTTGGCATTGACCGAACCCTCTCACATCTCTAGCCTCGGAAGCAGTAATCGGGTCGTAGCTCAAGGGCAAGAGCACGGCATAAGTGTTGCCGAGGAGCTGGTTCGAGTCCAGCCGACCCGACCAATGTCACATGCGACTAACATTGCTCAGGCGTTCAAAACTTCCAGCGGGGACCTGTCAGCATTCAGTCGTTCCGTTCGAAACATGAAGCCCGTCAATTAATTTCGACAAAGCGATCCAGGTGCGGTGTAGATGAAAATTGGAATTACCGGAGGCGGGAGTGCCGGACACGTTGTCCCGGCCCTCGCCGTGGCAGCCCGACTCCCCGCTCACGGAGCACAAGAACTCGTATTCTTCGGGCGCTCCGGAAGTATCGAGCACGAATACGCCGAAAAGGCCGGCATCCCTTTCAGCGCGGTGCCCTCCGCAGGGCTGAAGCGCTACCGCTCATGGGGCAATCTCCTGATGCCGTTCACCGTTCTGCGCGGCATCGGGGCCGCAGTGGTTGCCATGCGACGCGAGCGCCCTGACGCCTTGTTCTCCAAGGGCAGCTACGTCTCCGTACCCGTCGGGATCGCCGCCTGGCTGTGCCGAGTCCCCATCGTGGTCCACGAGTCCGACCACTCTCTCGGCCTCGCCAACAAGATCGTTGCACGCATGGCCGCCCGAGTCTGCCTATCCGTCGCGGCCCCCGCAGACACCCCGCGATGGATCTCCCGGAAGTCCACTGTGACCGGCCTCCCGCTGCGGCACGACCTCGCTGCCGGCAACCCGGAGCGACTGCGTCGAAAGCTCGGCATTCCCGTCGGTAAGCCGGTCCTGCTGATCTTCTGCGGCAGCAGCGGATCTCAGCGCGTCAACGCCGCCGTGCAGAGCCAACTCGCTCTGCTTCGAGGGCACTTCTCCATCCTGCACGTTCGAGGTAAGGGCAATCTGGACCCAGCCCTCCAGAACGTACCGGGCTACTGGCAGGTGGAATACCTACACGACGAGATGGCCGACGCTCTGTGGCTCGCCGACCTGGTGATCGGACGGGCCGGCGCTACGACGCTTGCCGAGCTGGAAGCGCTCGACAAGCGCGCGGTTCTCGTACCACTGCCCGCGGCGGTCAGCCGTGGCGATCAGCTCGACAACGCCGACGCCTTTGAGCGTCGCCACCCGGAACAGTGCATGGTCGTCCCCGACAGCGAGAGCCTGAAGGGCGGAGGGGAACTGGCGGAAGCCTGCCTGAAGCTGGCCGCCGGCCTTGGCCGCGCTACGCAGGAGCGCCCCGATCCGGAGGCGGTCTACCGGGCCGCCGACCGCATCGCGCAGGAGACCATTGCCGCAGCGCGAATCAGGCGTGCTCGCCGAACGTAGCCTCAGCCGTCGTGGTGACCGTACATCGCCAGGATCTGCTCGTCGGATTCACCGCGGTGATAGACGTGCCAATGCAGGTGCTTCGATTCCTGGTACAGCCCGACGTTCGTGGTCACTGAGGCGGCGCCGTGTTTCTGCTCCACCTGAGCAGCCACCTTGGTGACCACATCCATGACCTCCGCCAGCAGCTCGGGGCCGCCGCCACCGAGGTTGACAAGCGATGGAGTGTGCTCCTTCGGTACCACCACGATGTGCACGGGGTACGACGGCCGAGTGTGGTGGAAGGCCAGTACCCTCTCCGTCTCCATCACGCGGTCAATCTTTACGTTCCCGGGGATCGCCTGGTGGCAGTAGAAGTCCGAGATCGTGGGAGCCAGAGGGGCAGTGGTCACAGTACGTCACTTTCGGTATGTGTCGGTGATGTAGCTGCAAGACTACCGTCAGCTCTCTTTTTCGATTCCGACTTCGGAGTCGCGTCTGATGCCAGGTCCCGTACTGGACGCGACTGAGCACCCAGGCGCCGGGTGTAACAGAACACGATCGTTGACGTTCCGGCAGTGAAGGGGTCGCGCTTTACGCAGCCCCGCAGTGATCCGGAGGAACAGTGACGACCGCGACAGCTCCCCCCTCCCCCGAGACCGACCGCTCTCGCCTGCAGGAGAGCCTGTTCTCCTGGCTCGCCCCCGGGACGGTTCCCAAGCAGATCGTAGCTCCGGCCGAGACACCGCAGCCCGAGCAGAAGACCGCTCCACCGCCGAAGCCACCGACCGCCGAGGAAGAGACACCGGACCTCTCCCACGTCTGGGTCGTCGCAGCCGAAATCGAGGTCACACCGAAGATCGCGAACGTCGCCGACTACCGGGGCAGCTTCAAGACGGCTGAAGGCCAGCGCGTTGACGCGCTCGAGGTGTACTGCCGCGCCTGCCGCCGCCCGTACGACGAGGTGAGGGGGGACGACTGCGTCGCCAAGATCGACAACACGCACTTGATCGGCGGGGATCAGAGCCAGCGGGCCAAACGGAAAGTCCCGGCCCTGCCGCCGAACGCGCGAGTCATCCCCGGCGGCACCATCAACCGGCGCGGAATCGGCGCCTACATGTCCGGGGTGTCCCGCCCTAAGCGGTGAGCACGCGACGCTAACGCCGTCCGCTGTTCATGGTTCGCGGCGTGACTACTCAGCGAACCTCCTGGGCGCTCGCTCGTGAAGCCGCCGGCCTGTTCCTAACCGCGTTCGGCCTGCTCGGCGTCCTCGTGGCGTTGAGCGCATTCCACTGGGCCGCCGGACTCTCCGCCACGATGGCCAGCCTCCTCACCACGGGCATGCTTATGCGCCCGAAGCCGAGAACAGATCGATGGGCGCACATCGCCCGCGGTGTGGTCTGCCTCCTCGGATACGGCGGCCTCACCAGCTGTGCTTTCGCACTCTGCGTCCCCCTGGGCTGGATCGGCGTCTCCCTGGCGGTCGTACTCGTCGGCCTGTGGCTCACCACCCGTGAGCACGAGGACGAGGGGGCCGCCTGATGCCCCGCCAGTTCCTCCCTGCTCTCCGCGGGCTCCTCGTTCCGCGCTCCGCCGCTCCCCCACCGCCGCCCGCCGAGACGAAGGATCTGCTCGCGGGCAACGCATACGTGTCGATGACGTACGCCGGCGTCACGAATGTGTGGGGCACGCCCGGCCGCGCGGACGGATGGGACATGGAGCGCGTCATCGTTGAGGGCTACGAGCGTTCCATCTGGACCTTCAAGTCCATCGAGGCGATCAGCAAGCACGCCAGCACCCTCCCGATCCAGATCGGCCGAGGCGGCGACGAACGGCGCTTCGAGGAGACGCTGGACAGCCACCCGCTGTTGAAGTTGCTCAACAAGAAGGCCAACCCGCTGGAGACCGGAGATGTCTTCAAGAAGCGGCTGAGCGCGCAGCTCCTTCTGTCGAAGAAGGGCGTCTTCATTGAGAAGACCTACAGCCGCGGCGGCACGCTTGTACGCCTCGACCTGCTTCCCCCGGACCGCGTTCAGATCATCCCCGACGACCGCAACGCCGATTACGTGAAGCACTTCGAGTTCACGGACTACAGCGGCCACGTCCGGGAGCTGCTGCCCAAGCACGTCATCTGGATTCGCGACCCCCATCCGCTCGACCCCTTCTGCGGCGTCACCCCGCTCGAAGCGGCGGGCCTTTCCATCGACCTGGACGTGAAGGCCCGCACTTACAACATCAGTTTTATTGACAATGACGGCAGACCTGGCGGAATCGTCGGTATCGACCTGGACGGCGTCGACCAGCGCGAAGTCGACCGCATCCAGAAGCGACTGGCGCCCGGCGCACACAACGCCGGGCAGCTCACCCTCGTCGGCACCGGCCCCGGCGGCCTCACCTATACCGACACCGCCGCCCGGCCCCGCGAGATGGCGTACGAGACGCTGTCCAGCACCGCCAAGGGCGAGATCCTGGCCGCGTTCGGCGTCCCCGAAAGCATCGTCGGCAACGCCTCCGAGCGGACCTACGCGAACGCCGACCGCGAGGAATACAACTTCTGGGATCACACGGAGCTGCCCCACCTCAACCTGATCGCCTCCGGGTTCGACCCGGACCTCGATGACGAATGGATCGTCCGCTTCGACACCTCCAGCGTTCAGGCGCTGGAGTTCCCCCGCCGCCAGGCCCGCGAGGAAGCCCGCAAGGAGTGGGAAGCCGGGCTCATCACGATCGACGAGTACCGGGAGATCGCGGGGCGGCCGGCGTTCAACGTCCCGCAATCCCGGGCCCTGTGGATCTCCCCGCAGAAGGCCCCCGTGCCCGCCAACGACCAGGACGCCGCCGCGCTGGGCCTCGGCCCCGACCAGGCGGCCGCGGGAACGCCCGGCGCCGCGCCTACCGGCGCCCCGCTCCCCCCGGGCACGGCTCCGGACACTGCGGCCGCGGACGTTGCCGCCGCACGGGCCCAGGGCGGCGCCCCCCTTGTCCTGGCCGCAGGTTCGACGGCTGCCGACACCGTCGCCGCGGCCCGCGTCACCACGACCGACAGCGGCCCCGGCGACGCAGCCGCCGACGTCGACCGCGCCCGCAGCACCCAGAACACCGCCCCGCCCGGAGACGCCGCCGAGGACGTCGACGCCGCCCGCACCTCGATCGAGACCAAGGCCCTGCCCGAGGGCGACGGATACGAGGTCACCGACGACGACTTCGACGACCTGTCCATGGCCGTGGCCGCAGCCGTCACCGCGCTCCTCGCGCGGCAGGAAGGCGTCATACTCGCCCGGCTCCGCGCGCCGAAGATCCGCAAGTACACGCGGTACTGGGAGCCCGAGAACGACGACGACGTGCGCCGCGTCGACGCCGACCTCGACCAGGACCGCGTCGTCAGCGCCGCCCGCTGGGCCGAGGAGACCAGCCAGACCCTGGCCCCGATCCTGCAACAGGCCGCCATCACCACGGCCCGTCAGGTCGGCCAGTCCCTCACCAGCACAGACGAGGTACCCCCCTCCGCAGCTGCGGCCGCCATCGCCACCGCGGTGTACGCGGGCGAGGCTATGACCACGTTCCTCCGCGAACTGGCCACAGCCCTGTTCGATGCGCAGCACGGCACACCGACGATTAGCGATCTCGAGTCGGCAGTCGCCTTCTTCTACCGAACCCAGGGCCCACGCCTGGTGGCACGGCTGTCCGAAGCCTGCGCCGTGGCGACCATCAACGGCGCCGCAGACGCAGCAGCGGAGCATGCCGGCCCTGAGGTCGTCCGGACATGGATCACTCGGGGAGACACCCGCGTACGGCCCACCCACAAGGTCCTGCACGGCAAGACGCTGCCCGTCGGTACTCCGTTCACCGTGGACGGCGCCAGCCTCCGCTACCCCGGCGACCCCTTCGCCCCCACCGCCCTCACGGTCAACTGCCGTTGCCGTCTGCACTACACGACCGACCCCAAGGAGTGACCCGCCATGTGGCCGTATATCTGGAGCGCCTGGACCGCCATCTTCGCCGTCGCCGAAGGCATTGCCCTGGCCAACAAACGCGAGGGCGACACCTTGTCCGAGAACTTCCGCAGCCTGTTCTGCACCCGCACCAGCAAGGTCGGCAGAGCCGTCTTCGCCGTTGGCTGGTTCGGGTTCTCCGGCTGGTTCGCCATCCACATCCTCACCGAGACGATGTAGCCCGCCCGGCCCCGAGGCCGCGACGCTAACCCCCTGCGCTGTGCATGGTCCGCGCCATGCTGAATCGCCCCACTGCACAGGCTGAGTCGCAGGATCTGAGTCGCGACCTCGAGGTCAAGGTCACGCGTCGGCCGTGGAATTCTGCCCTGCACCCTCGGGACAGCAAGGGGCGCTTCATCGAGACGGGTGGAACGGTCCGCCTGTGGGGCGGCAAACTCGCGCGCGTCGTCCGTGCGCTCCCGCACGACCGCATCCTGGTCCAGGACCAGAGCGGCCCCAACGAGTTCAAGGGCCGCCGGCACACCACCAGTGCCAAGTGGGTCAGCATGGTCACCCGCCCCGACGGCAGCGCGCCCACCGACGACGAAGAGAAGGTCGCCGAAGAGGACGAGCGGCGTACCAAGGACTCGCGCCGCGGCAACGGCGTGGCCCGGGACGACGACGGCGACCCGGATACCCCGAACGACCCGCACGACCAGGACGACAAGGGCCGCCCAATCGGCGACGACGATGGCGACGGCCCGGACGACGATGACGATCAGGACGAGCCCGAGGACGGCGTACACCCGGTCCACGTCGATGCCCTGCCGAACCAGCAGCACGCCACCGGGGCCCGGCACGCGGACACCGCGGCCGTCCGCCGCCACTTCACGCAGCTCGCAGAGCAGCCCGGCACGAGCCCAAACATGGCCACCTTCCTGCGCTCGGTGGCGCACGACGACGCGCTGCAAACCACCCCCTCCGGCCGCCTCGCGATCCTCCGCGACGAGAGGAACGGCCGCTTCTACCTCACGGCCACCGGCACCGGACAGCGCGTCGACGCCGCCGGCGACTTCGAAACCGCCCAGGACGCCGCGCGGTTTGCCGAACACCTCGACAAGACCGCGGTCAACGGCCGGCTCACCCAGTTGAACCAGCCGTTCGACTTCTCCGACCCGCAGCTCGACAGCGCCGCCCGCGACTGGCACTCCACCAAGGGCGAGAACATCCAAGCCGCCATCCAGCGGGCCCGGAAGGAGTTCGACGCCATACCTGTGCCCGTGGCCGCGCCGAAGGCCACCGCGGATAGCCCGGCCGACGGCAACGGCCAGCGCTTCAGCACGCTCCAGGCCGTTCGAGCCCACTGGCAGCAGCGCCTCGGCCAGATCAACGACATCGGCCCGGACAGCCTCCGAGAGCAGCGCGCCGCACAACACCTCGAAGGGCTGATCGGCAACGACCGGATCAAGCTCGTCGGGCGCGGCCAGTTCGTCGTCGGCCAGGACCAGAACGGGGAGTGGTTCCTGGTCGCTACCGGCAGCGGCCTGCCGCTCCGCCGCCGGTGGACTTCTCAGCAGGACGCGCAGGCGTTCGCCCAGTCCTTCACTGCCGATGCCCCCATGGGGGACGACGGAAAGCCGCTGGACCTGTCGGACCCCAACACCCGCATCACGACATGGCGGTCCGAAGACAACCGTTCGATCAGCGAAGTCATCGACGCGGCCGCCGAGAAGTTCCAACGCGACAACGCCGCGGACGGCGGGCCCGAGGCCACCCCGACGCCGACCGCAGCCCCGGAGAAGACCGCCGCTCCGCAGACAGCGGAGCCCCCGGAGGAGCGGCAGGCGCCTGCGCTGCCGGGCAACGCCGAACCCGTCGAGGGCGTCGACGGCTACCACTACGTCAACGACGGCGGATCGATCACCCTGTACGGCCCGGACGGTCAGATCGCCGCGACCAGCGAGCGCGGTTACCCGCCGAAGGCCAAGATCGACGGCGTCACTGTGCCCGTGCCGCAGTACCCGAAGCAGGGCGCTGCGGTGATGGCTCGGCTGCACCGTGCCGCCCATAACCCGGACCGGCGTGACCGAATCACCGCGGCCTGGGTCATGAAGCCCGGCAAGGACGGCAAGCCCGCCAAGCGGGTCATGGTCTTCAGGGGCACCATCAAGGGCGACGAGCGGGACTACGACGCCGTGGGTTCCACTCGCGCCATCAAGTGGGCCCCGTCCATGGGCGCGTACTCGACCCAGTCAAACATGACCGAGGCCACGCGGGATGAGCGGATCTCGGAGGTCCTGTCCAAGCTCGCCCGTCAGGGCCGCAACATCCACGTCACCGACGAGACGGCCGCGGGCAGCCCCGACGCCCCGGCCAACGCCGTCGACGAGACCGAGGCTCTGCGCAAGGCCATCGCCACCGCGGACGACACCCGCCTGTCGCAGATGAAGCAGGACCGGTGGGGAACGCTCAGCCGCACCCGCTCCGAGGCCAACCGCCGACGTCTGAACTCCGAGATCGAAATGA
The DNA here is from genome assembly GCF_042731515.1 of Streptomyces sp. NPDC059850. NCBI lineage: Bacteria > Bacillati > Actinomycetota > Actinomycetes > Kitasatosporales > Streptomycetaceae > Streptomyces > Streptomyces sp. NPDC059850. The sequence goes on along the minus strand of NZ_JBHWJI010000047.1, from coordinate 39,595 downwards.
TCAACGAGGAGCTGAAGCGCCGCCGGCAGGAGCGGGACGAGGCCGCCGCCCGGGACGCCACGTCGCTCAGCGACGACGACATCGCCCACCGCATCCGCCAGTCGCAGGAGGAGCGCGGTATGTACGGGGCTCGCAAGCGCCAGGAGGCCAACGATGTCGAGCGTGCCATCTACAGCGAGCGCCGCCGCCGCTCGCAGGCCCTCGTCGACGACGACACCGACCTGACCACGGCCGCCGAGGACGACCTGGCGAAGGCCCGCGAGACCATCGCCGAGCGGGTCCGCATGCACCAGGGCGCCGGCGACGACGCCGAGGCCGAGCGCACCATGCGCCAGACGTTGCAGAACCGGCACGACGCCATCGTCGGCGAGCAGCAGCGCCGCCATGCCGAGAAGATCGCCGATCGGCGAGCGGTCGCGGACCTCACCGACGAGGAACTGTCGGAGGAGTACAACGACCTGCTTCGACGGGACTTCCGGAAGGCAACGCCGGAGGCCCAGCAGGTCCTCGAAGGCCGCATGGAGGACGTCAAGCGGGAGCGCCGCGACCGGGAGAAGCGGGCCATCACCGACCGGGACGCCCCCGAGAACTTGACCGACAAGGACCTGAAGGCGGAGTACACCGAGCTTCGCCGCGCTCGCTCCTCGTACAACGAGACCGACGACGTCAAGGCGGCCCGCAAGGAGCGCATGGCCGCGCTGGAGGCCGAGCAGAACCGCCGCAGCGTCACGCCGGAGGTCGAGCAGTTCCTCGCGCGCGTCGACAACCCCGACGACAACGGCGTGATCAGCATCGACGGTCGCAGTGACTACGGCTACGTCGACTACCGAGACCAGACGCACGGGCACACAACGCGCGAGATCGGGTGGACTTGGGGCGAACACTCCTGGGGGCACGAAGACCGCGCCTATCCCTCGCGTGCCGCAGCTCTAGCGGCCATGGTCCAGGCGTACGACAACGACCCTGACACCCGCGGCGAACGCACCTGGGGCCGCAAGCGGCGCGTATTCGTGCCGAAGATGTTCGCCGAGCTGTACCAGAACGAGCGCTTAGGCGACCGCCTCGCCGACGCCAGCGAGGAGCGGCAGTACCTCTACAGCCTCTTCCGGGACCGGTACGGCTGGGACGACGGCGTGAACCCGCTGGTGCCCAGCGGCAAGAAGGGCCACAGCATCAAGGGCCGCAACCTGCACGTGCCCGAGGGCCTCCTCGCGGAGCTGAACCGCGTGACAGAGGAACTGTCGCGGGAAATGTCCGTGCGCGCCACGAACCGGGACGCGGACGCCTCGGACCGCTCGTGGGCCAAGACGCGGCTCGCGTCCATCAACGTGGCTCTGCACGGCATTGAGGCGGTGCGTGAGGAAGTCCGCAAGAATGGCGGGAACGACGACCAGAAGGTCATCTCCCGTGAGGAGATCGAGGCACAGCAGGCCGCGCTCCGTGAAGCGCTGGGAGGCGACGACGATGAGCATGTTCAGTCCGACGGTCCGGGATCACTGGCGGACGTACCGGCCGCAGGAGTGGGCGGCGATGACCGATCCGGAGGCGTTCGTGAAGGCGAAGGCCGAGGAGATCGAGACTCGGATTCTGGTGGCCGAGCAGGCACTGGAGGAAGCGGTGCCGGAGCCGACGGAGTACGAGGCTCAGGTCGGCCGGCTCAAGCAGATCAGGGCGGACGCGACGGCGATGGTCTTGGCGGAGCTTCTGCCGGAGCCGGAGCCCGGGGCGGAGAAGGCGCCGGAGCAGACGCCGATGGAGCAGCACCTGCAGGAGATCAGGGACCTGATGTACGACGCGTAGCGCGGTTCCGGCCGGACCCGGCCGACGCGCCGAAGGGCGCCCGCGCGCGTGCGACGGCCAACGTCGAGGCCATCCGCGTCCTCAAGAAACTGGAGGCCGAGAACCGGCCGGCCACCGGCGAGGAGCGGCGCATCCTCGCCCGCTGGTCCGGCTGGGGCTCGGTGCCGATCCTCTTCGCCAACGAGCCGAACGAGAAGGAGCCCCGCTACCAGCAGGGCGGCGCCCGGTACGGCAAGTTCGCTAAAGACCACGAGCGGTGGTCCGAGTACAGCGACATCCGCAGCGAGTTGCAGCGCGTACTCACACCGGTGGAGTTCCGGCAGGCTTCCCGCGGCGTGCTGTCCATGCACTACACGCCGCAGCCCATCGCCCAGGCGATGTGGGAGGGCCTTGGCGCGTTCGGCTTCCACCGCGGCGACATCCTCGAAGCCGGCTCCGGCGCGGGCACGTTCTTCGGCGTCGCCCCAGACGGTGCACGCCTGACCGGTGTCGAGCTGGACCCGACCACAGCCCGCATCGCCCAGACGATCTACCCGCACGCCAACGTCCTGAACGAATCCTTTGCGGAGACCGACGCCCGACCGGGCACCTTCGACGCCGCGATCGGCAACGTCCCCTTCGCCCAAGTGCCCTTCGATGACAAGCGGTACCCGGCGGAGAGCCTGCACAACGGTTTTGTCACCAAGGAGATCGCCCTCGTCCGGCCCGGCGGCATCACCGCCGTGATCACCTCCCGCCAGACCCTCGACTCCAAGGGCGACAAGGCCCGCCGCCAGATGGCCAAGTACGGCGACCTGGTCGGCGCCGTCCGCCTGCCCTCCGGCGTCTTCAACGACGCCGGCACCGGGGTCACCACCGACGTCCTCGTATTCCGTCGCCGCGAGGACGGCACTGAGCCGGCCGACACATCATGGCTGGACGCCCCCGAGCGGGACATCAACGGCACCGCGCACCACATCAACGCCTACTTCGATGAGCACCCCGAGCACATCCTCGGCACGCTGACCACGAAGTCCGGCCCGTACGGGCCCGAGGTGACCGTCAAGGGCGACCCGGCGAAGGCCGCCGAACAGCTCCGCGCCGCGCTCGACGACATCGCCACCAAGGCGAAGGCCGACGGCCGCGGCTACGAGCCGCACCCCGACGGCGACAACCGGCCCCCGGTGCAGCTCCAGACCGCCCGGGAGAAGCACGCGAACGACTGGACCGGCCGCCTGTACGAGGGCGACGACGGCCAGTTCTACCAGCACGTCAACGGCGCCGAACCGGTCCTGCTGGAGCCGGCCGACGGCAACACCGCCCAACTCCGCGCCCTCATGCAGCTCCGCGACGTCGCCGCCGAGCTACGCGAGTTGGACCGGAAGAACGACGAGGAGGAGCGCGCCGAGGCCCTGCGAGCCCAGCTCCGGAACCTGCATGCCGCCTACGTTGCAGAGCACGGGCCGCTGTCCAAGCCCGGTCAGCACCGCACCAAGGGCGGCCGCCCCACGGCGTGGGGCTACTTCCGTGCCGACCCGGACGCCGCGGCGGTCCTGGCCCTGGAACGGTGGGACGCCGACAAGGACGAGGCCGTCCTCTCCCGCGTCTTCATCGAGCGTGCCGCCGCCCGTCGGCAGCCGCTCTCCTCGACCGACGACCCGAAGGCGGCCCTGGCCGCGGTCGTTGCTGCCAAGGGCGAGGTGGACCTCGGCGAGGTCGCGCGGCTCCTCGACGTCGACCCGCAGGAGGCATTGAAGCGCCTCGGCAACGAGGTCTTCACCGATCCGGAGACCGGCCGCCTGGAGCTGGCTGGCGCCTACCTGTCCGGGGGCGTCCGCGACAAGCTCGACGCCGCCCGCAAGGCCGCCGAGCGCGACCCGGCGTACGCGGTCAACGTGGCCGCGCTGGAGGCCGTCCAGCCGCCGGACCGGACCATCGGCCAGTTCACCCCGGAGATGGGCGCCCACTGGACGCCTCCGGAGCTTCTGCAGAACTTCCTGCGCGAGTACCTGGGCGACCGCACCCTCCGTGTCGCACATGACGACCGGTACGGCTGGATTCTCAACGCCGGCCGCGTGCCCGAGGCCAACAACGTCATGTACGGCGTCGCGGCCGCCCCGGAGAAGGGCACGAAGGGGAAGACCGCCCTTGAGATCGCCCGCGCGATTCTCGGCTTCGGCTCGCTGACCGTCTACGAGGACGACAAGCGCAAGGAAGTCGACGAGGCCACCTCACGTCTGATCCGGCAGAAGGCCGACCAGATGCGGGCCGAGTTCGCCAAGTACGCCACGGCGAACGCCGAGCGGCTGAGCGTCCTCACCGACTCGTACAACCGCATCATGAACGGGCACATCGTCCGTTCGTACGAGGGCATGTCGCCCACGCTCGAGGGCTTCACCCCCGACCGGAACCCGCACGCCTGGCAGCGCTCCGGCGCGGCCCGGATGCAGTTCGAGCGGGGCGTGATCCTCGCCCACGAGGTGGGCCTCGGCAAGACGTCGACGCTCGTCATGGGCATCCAGGCGCTCAAGGCGTCCGGGCAGATCGAGAAGCCCATGGCCGTGGTGCCCAACCACCTGGCCAAGCAGTGGGCGGACGAGGCCCGGTTCCTCTACCCGAACGCCGACATCCACCTGATCACCTCGGCGGACCTGGCCGGCGACCGGCGCGGCAGCACGCTGGAGTGGCTGCGCGCGAACAAGCCGGACCTGGTCATCTTCACCGAAGAGGCATTCGGCTCGATCAAGATGAGCCCGGAGGCTCAGGACGAGTACGAGTTCCGGGAGCTGGAGGGGCTGCGCGAGCAGCTTGACCGCCAGTACGAGGATGCCGACAACCCCAACCACCCGTTCATCGTCGCGAAGATCGAGCAGCGCATCGCGACGGTCAGCAAGAACATCAACAAGAACGCCGCCCCGATGCGGCGGCCGGGCGAGACGTACTGGGATGACCTCGGCTTCGACTACTTCGTCGTCGACGAGGCCCACCGCTACAAGGGCGTCGGCTTCCGCTCGAAGGAGGCCGGCGGCGACCCGGCGTCGATCCGCGGTGTCGACCTCCACCAGAAGACCACCGACCTGCACCGCCGCCGCCAGGGCCGCGCCACCATCACGCTCGCCACCGGAACGCCGCTGTCGAACTCAATCAGTGAGCAGTTCACCATGCTCCAGTTCGCGGCGCCGTGGGTGCTGGACGCGTACAAGGCTGGCGCCCCGGACCTGTGGGCCAACACCTTCGGCCGCAAGACCCTGCGCATCGAGAACGCCCCCGACGGCTCCGGCCTCCGCGTGGTGGAGCGGTTCTCCGAGTTCCACAACAAGCGCGCCATGAAGACCATGTGGGGCCTGGTCGCGGACACCAAGCGCGCCGACGACGTCGGCATACCCCGGCCGAAGGTCAAGGGCGGTGCCCCCAACCTGATCCTGGTCGACGCGACGCCCGACCAGAAGAAGCGTCTCAAGGGGCTCGTCGCCCGCGGCCGCGCCATCCACAACGGCGAGGTCGACCGCCACGAGGACAACATGCTCGCGGTGTCCAACGAGGGCACCAGCGTGGCCCTCGACCCGCGGCTCATCGACGCCAAGGCCCCAGCCGGCAACAAGCTCAAGGCCGTCGCTGACCGGCACGTCGAGCGATACCACGCCAACAAGGACCGGGTCTACAAGATCGCGTACGGCAGCAACGAGAACCACCCGGTCCCCGGCGCACTTCAGATGATCTTCCTGAACGAGGGCGTTCCGGGCGGCAAGAACAAGGGCAACTTCGACGCCTACGCCGAGCTCAAGCTGCACATGGTCGCGGGCGGGATCCCCGCCGACAAGATCGCTTTCGTCCAGGACGCCAAGAAGTCCGGCAAGCCGGAGGACATGACGGAGCTGTTCCGGAAAGCCCGCGAAGGTGAGATCGCGGTCCTCATCGGCTCCAGCTCCGTGGCGGCCACGGGTATGAACGCCCAGGACCGCATGGTCTCCGTCACGCACGTCGACCTCGACTGGGGCGCCGCGCTGATGGAGCAGCGCAACGGCCGTGGCCTGCGGTACGGCAACCAAAATCTGGAACTTGAGATCGACATCTTCGCGACCAAGGGCTCCATGGACGGCTGGAAGGCCGGATTCGTCGCAGCCAAGGCCGAGGGCCTGGTCGACATCCAGCGACCGGAGCCGGAGGACGGCGACTCCAGCGACGTCGTCCAGGAGATCGACGGCGCCGAGTTCGACTACGAGACGATGGAAGCCGAGATCGGCGGCAACCCCTACATGAGCCAGCTCATGAAGGCCCGCCGCCGCCTCAAGGACCTGGAGATCGACCAGCACAACGAGGCCGCCGAACGCATCCGCCGCGCAGAAACCCTCGAAGTACTGCACCAGGAGTCCCAGGCCACCCGCGACGGCATCCAGCGCCGCGAGCAGGCACTGCCCCGCATCCAAGAAGCCGGCGACCAGTTCCGCATGCCCCTCAGCGGCTCCCCGTACGGCGAGCGCTCCGATGCTGGCAAGGCCCTGCACCGGGAGATCACCGCCCGCCTCCTGGCGCACGACCGCGTGGGCCTGAGCGACTGGCACATCCTCGGCCAGTTCCGCGGTCTGGACTTCGGTGTCCGCACCGAACGCGACGCGGACGGCAAGCTCCTCGCGCACGTCGGATTCCCCGACCTGCGGCACTCCGGCTTCGAGCGCACCGTGGAGGACCTGCAGAAGAGGGGCGCCGGGTCGGGCATGATCACCCGCCTCGGCAACGCTCTCGACAAGGCGCCGGCGTTACAGGAGTCGGACCGGGCCAAGGTGCCGGAGCTGGACGAGCAGATAGCCCTGCTCCAGTCCGCGCACGCGGCCGCGGACCTCACTCCGCAGATCGACCACGCCCGCAAGCGGTCCCACCTGCTCGAGGAGATCGTCGCCCGGGTAACCGACCTCGACGCGAAGCCGGAGATCGACGCCGACGAACTCGACAAGAAGAAGTACAAGAAGCACGACCGCGAGGTGATCGCGAAGGAGCGGCGCGAGGAGCGCGCGCCGCTGCAGGCCGCGGTCGACGAGGCCGTGGCGAACCTCCAGCGCTGGGACGAGCAGAACCCGGCGCCGGAGCAGGATGACACCGTTCATCTCTCCGAGGACGAGGTGCGCGAAGCCCTCGCCCGCCTCCGCCCGGAGCCCAGCACCACCCCGCAGCCCGACGCCCCGGAGACCAGCGACCGCAGTTCCGCCGATACCGACGTCGACGAGCCGAACACCGACGGGACGGAGACCCCCCACACCACCGGCTGGGGCAGCGGCAACGAGCCGTCGGCCGACGTGCCGACGGCGGGCCGCACGGGCGACCAGAACAACGGTCAGGACCAGGACGACGTCGTTCGCCTCTCCGAGGAGGAGGTGAACGACACCCTCGCCGGCATCCAGCCGGACGCCGACACGACCACCACCGGCACAGCCGACACCAGCGAGCTGGACGAGCCGCTGCGGTACGCGTGGGACAAGCCGGAGGACTTCGTCACCCTGACCATGCCAGCCGCGCTCGTCGACTTCCTGGATGTCGACGAGACCGCCGCCATGGAGGACCCCGATACCCGGAAGGCCCTCAAGGAAGCCAAGCCTGGCCGCCGTGGCACGCTCCAGGTGACCGGACCGATTGAGGTACACCGCGCCCTCCTCCAGTGGGCGTGGACGCTCGAGGGCGGAGAGGGGCTGGAGTCCGACCCCGGCGAGGTTCGGGCCTACAAGGCGTACGCGAAGCGCATTGACGAGGCCGATGCCGACCTGCAGCGCCGACGCGCCGAGCGGGAGGCTGCGGCCGCCGATGATTCCGACAAGAGCGACGACGCCCCGGAGGCCGATGCAACGCATGACGGCGGCAGCAACGAGCCGCCGGCCGACACCCCAGCAGTCGACGGCCTGTTCAGCAAGGAGAAGGCCGACAACCGGCATGTGCTGGACGCACTCAAAGAGGAGTACCTCGAGCAGTTCCCCGACGGTAGGCCAGACCGTGTAGCGCAACTTGCTGACGAACTATTCAACTTCCTTGACCAGCAGTGGGGCGAAGCGGCAGGAGACACCTTCGGGCCGGCCAGTGGTGTCGCGCTGCACCTAGCCGAAACCCTCCACGACTTGGAGATGACACCAGACGAGCGTTCCGGCCGTTTCGGCGTACAAGTTGGTGCCATCGCCGAAGAACTCCGAAGGCGTCGTGTTGCCTTCGATACCCCTGGTTCAGGCGAGGACAACGTCACCCTGACCCCGGACGAGGTGTCCGATCAGCTCGACGCCGTACGCCCCGAAGGGTCCAAGGCGCCGTCCTCCATGGACGATGGCGAGATCCGCAACGAGATCCTGGACCTGATGGGCCGCGAGATGGCGGGAGAGCTCTTCGGCGCAAACCGTACCCGCCTGCAGGTCCTCGAAGCAGAGGAAGCCCGACGCGCCGGCCGCGCGCCGAAGCGCGAGGAGCAGCCGAAGCCGAAGCAGACCGTCGAGCCCGGTGGACTCTTCGACGTTGACCAGCCAGCCCCCCGACAGGCCGACGGCGCCGCCGACCCCGGCAACCCCGAGGACCGGCCCGACGACCGCTTCGGCACCCCGGACATGTTCGCCGACGCCGAGGGCCGCGACACTGCGGGCCTGCGCCCGGCACGCATGCGCAACCCCGCCGAACTGGAGCCGGGCGACCGGTACACGGACGCCGACGGCCGCACACGCACCGTGTCCGAGCCGCCGGTGAAGACGCCTCGTGGCCGGACCCGCATCGTCACCGATGACGGCGAGGAGCGCTTCTACAACGCCGACGCTCGGGTGCGTCTGCGCTACCCGGACGAGGAGATCCCCGACAACGACACCGACGAGCAGTCCAGCAGCGAGGATGCCGACAACGCTCCGGCCGTTGACGAGCCGGATAGCTCCGAGCCGGACGTCGACGAGCCCGCGGCCGACGAGCCGGAAGCGACCACGGACCGCGACCGCAGCAGCGCCAAGGACCGCGTCGACCGCATGTCCGACCTCATCGACCAGGCCACTGACGGGGCGGGCGGAGACGAGCTGCCCGAGGTCAGCGAGATCCGGAACGCCTTGAGCCGGGCCGAGGACGCCGACGACCCGGAAGCCGAGCTGCGGTCCGCAGCCGACCGGCTCGACGACCTCGCGGATATGTACGAGCTGGGGGGCCCGGACGGAGAGCGCGCAGCAGAGCTGTTCCGGCACGCTGCCCGCATCGCGAGGGGCGAGGACGATGACGACCGTCGCGGCGACGACAACGATCGCAGCGAGGACGACAACGACACCCCCGACGCTACGAACCAGGACTCCGAGGAGGGCCAGGACGACGAGCGACGTCGGCGTCGCCGCCGAGACGGTGCCACAGACGGCGGCGCCGCCGACCCGGACGGCGCCCCCGACACACCTACCGATGACGAGGACGGCGACGACAGCCCCGACGCTCTGAACAACGCTGACGACGAGCAGAACGAGCCGGACGCGCGGGACGAGGGCGAGCAGGACGACCGCGACCGACGTCGTCGACGCCAGCGTCGCCGCCGCGACGGCGATGGCAACTCCGGCCCTGGCGGACCGGGCGGGCCCGGCCTGCCGCACATGAACCTCCCCGACTTCAACGCCCCGAACCCGAGCGGAAACAGTGGTGACGGAGACGGCGGAGACAGCAGGGATGGCAGTACAGCCCGCGGCCGCACCCCCGCGCGGCACCGTGACCTCGATTCGCTGCGCCGCGCCTGGAGGAGCGGCGACGACCTCACCGCCGCCGAGGACAGCCCGCAGCGCCGTGCCGTCCTCGCCCAGGCAGCCGACCGTGCCGGCTTGGTGCTGTCCCCGGACGGTGGCCTGGTGACGTGGCCGGAGCCGCAGCAAGACGGCACCACTCTGTGGCACTTCGCTCAGGCCCGGAACGGCACCAACCTGCCCGGCCTGACACTGGCCACCGACGACCCCGAGGAGGCCCGCGCCCTCGCCAGCCGCTTCGAGGCGATTACCGGCCGCGACGGGCAACCCTTCGACTGGCACCAGCCGTGGGGGCCGAGCACCGTCGCCCAGTGGCGCGACGGGGAAGGCCGCAAGCTGCAGCACGCCCTGCACGCCGCCCTCGACGACTTCGAGCAGCAGCGCGCTGCCGACCGCCCGGAGTCCCAGCCGGAGTCCCAGCGGGAGCCCGAGCCGGAGCGGATGCCCCTACCGGACGATCTCACCACCTTGGACGACGACGCCCTGATCAACGCGTGGAGTAACGATCTCAGCGACGACGACCAGAAACGCCTCATGGAGGAGATGGACCGACGCGACGGCTACACGGACCAGCGTGTTCGCAGTGTCCTTCCGGATGCCCCGCCGACCGACGCCGAAGAGGCCGAGCGCCGCGCGAAGGCCGTGGACGAGGCCCTGGGCTTTGCCGGTACCGATGTTCCCCGCGCACGTCGCACCCGCGAGGACATCATCCGTGCGGAGTTCGCCGACTTCGACGAGGCCCGATACCAGCAGGCCATCGAGGCGACAAACGGCTACTTCTACAACCGCGAGCACAAGTACGGCGACGACCGTCCGAGCGAACGAGAGCTGTTCTCCGGTGGAGAGCTGGCCAAGTTCGGCCGCTGGATGAAGTACGCCAGCGAGGAACTGATCGACTGGTACAAAGCCAACGGCGACCGCATCACCTACAACCAGTTCCGGCAGCAGCACCGCGACAACGACCGCATCGAGCGGCAACGCTACGAGGAGCAGCGCCGCCAGGCCGCGGCGGACGCCGACGCTCCGGAGAGCACGACCAGCGACGGCACTTCGGGCGATGCTTCCGGCACCGACACCCCCGGGGCGGACACGAGCGCACCCCGGTTCAACGACCTCGACGCGGTTCGCGACCGCATCCGCCGCGGCGAACTGGACGAACCGAGCAGTTCCGGCTCCGAGCCGGGCGAGGACCGGCTGAACGCCATCGCGAACAACCCCACCTTGGAGCTGACCCCGGGCGGGCGCCTCACCATCCGCGACGCGAACCAGGAGACGCAGTACAACGCGCCTTGGTGGTGGGTCGCAGCGCCAGGCTCTATGGAAGGTCTCTTCCAGGCTCGGAACAGGGCGCAGGCACTCCAGTACGCGCGCCTGTTGGAGGAGATCCGCGACGCGGACGGCAACCCGTTCCCATGGGACGCTCCCGACGCCGCAGAGCGCGCTCGTACCTGGCGTGGGCCCAACGGCGAAGTCCTCGGCCAGGCCATCGCTCAGCGGATGGTCGAAGGCGCCGACTCCGGCGAACTCGCCGACTGGCCGGACGACCAGATCGACAAGGCCCGCGCCTACCTCGGCCGGGAGCACGCCCTCGACCGGTACTACGACGAGTGGCGAGCACAGCAGATCGCCGACGGTTACACGGTCCCCGTCGACATACAAGATTCCCAGGCCGGTGACGACGTCAGCGCCCTGGACCCGAACCGCTACGACCGCCCCGTCACCACGCGGGGCCGACTCAGCGGTGATCTGCGTGTAGGCGGGCAAAGCCAGGTCGGTCAGTGGCCTTTCGGCATCGGCGGTGACTACAGCTCCAACACGGCGGACAGGGCCGAGGAGATCGACGGCGACAGTTCACGCATTACCTCCTTGCCCGGCCTGCGTTTCGTCGACAACCCGAATCGGCCGACTGCCTTCCGCCGCCCCCGAGATGGCGAGGAGGACGGGAACGGCCGCGCGGAAACGCCACAGCCGAAGCCCTCGAGCAGTGCGGCGCCCGCCACGCGCCGACAGCCCGCCACGGACCGCGCTCCCGCGGAGCCCGAACCGTCCGCCCCTTCGGCGCCGGCCGACGAGCCGCAGAGCGAACCCGAGCCCGTGGGTGGCCAGCCCGCGCACTGGGCCCGGGTCCGCGACCTCGTGCAGGGCGACCTGGTCCGCATGGACGGCCAGACGAGGAACGGCCGCGCCATCACGCGGTCCGGCTACGTCTACACAGGCCCCGTCGACGTGGAGGTCACCCGCAACGGCCGCACCGAGCGGATGCTGCGCACGTACATCACGGAGCACCCGGACGGCACCGGTAAGCGCGGCAACGTCTTCACGCCGCTGAACGCTGCCGCGGCGCGGGCCAAGGCGCCCGACGACGTGGTGCCCGGGTCCCCGGCCAGCGGTGCCCAGAGCGCCGTCCAGACCGGAAACCTGCCTGACGTGGTCCCGGCGGATCGGAACGGCCGGGGCCTGTTCCCGGGCAGCACTGTCACCGGTGTTGACGGGCTGCAGACCCGTGAAGGCACCATCACGGGCGCCACCAACACCACGGTGTCCGTGCGCTGGGACAACGACACCACCGCCAACGGACTGTCGCCGAACACCCTCACCGTCACCGGTGGCGACCGTCCCGACGGCTGGACCCAGTCCGGGCAGCGCGTGACTCCGCGGCACATCGTGGCCGACACCGACGGCGCCCTCCTCGGGCCCGTCGACGAGGTCAACGGCGACCGTGTCACCATCACCACCGCAGAGGGCACCATCACGCGGAGCGCCGGAGACCTCCAGGTCGCCGGTGAAGTCCGCGACGACACCTTGGGCGCCGATCCCGTCACCGGCATCGGCGACTCGGCGGCCGCGGACCTCAAGGTGGACGACGTCGTGGTCCTGGACCTCGACGGCACGCCCACCACCGTGGCGGTCACCCGTATCAACCGTGATGGTGACCGCGTCACCATCGACTTCGCCGACACCACCACGGGCGAGATCGACCAGATCGACGTGGACGCCGCCCAGGTATTTCCACGGGCCCAGGGCGCCGACGGCACCCCTCCCGACCTCGGGCCGGACGACATCCCGGACGCCCCGGACGACCTGACCGTGCACGAGCCGCCGCATCGCGTCGAGCCCGTCACCGGTCCGACCGTCGATCCCGATCTCACGACGGGCGACCGGGACATCATCGGCGACCTTGCCGACGGCCCGGACGACGACCCCGACGCCCAGCAGGCCGCCGTCCGCATCACCGGCGACCTGCCTGTCACCCCGGAACAGGCCGCCGCACTCGCTGCGCAGCTCCGCAACTCTGCCGACACCTCGACCCCGGAAGGCCGTGCTGCCCTGCGCGCCGCCAACCATCTGGACCGGGCCATCGGCCGAACCCCTCCGCCCGAACTCAACCGACCGCGGCCGTCGAACGCCGCCCAGGTCGGGGAAGACGACACGGTCGCCATCCCCGACGACCGTGGCAACCACGTGCGCGTCTACCGAGTCCGGGGGGTCGAGGACGGCCCCGGCAGTACGCGCAATCTCTTACTGGAAGGCGAGGACGGCCGGACGCGCCGCCGTGTCGTCCATGGAGCCATGCCACTGTGGCAGCTTGGTGAGCCTCAGTCGGACGGCGAGAGTGGACCGGACGACACCGCCCTTGTACCGGGCGCCCCGAGTGCGCCGATCCCGGGTCTGCCGGCGGCCGGTGCCCCGCGGGACCCCAACCCGTCCACGCAATCCGACGCCGACCGGATCGTCGCCGACCATCCGCGGGCGGTCGCCGCACGCATCATCGACGAGGCGACTGCGGGCACCGAGCCGCCCGGCGACATCCACGCTCTGCGCGAGCAGATCGCCCAGCGCCTGACCGCCGAGGCCCTGCGCGACGCACGTCAAACCGCGCGCCAGGACGCCGCCGCAGCGCTGGACGCCGCGGGCATCACCGGCCGCGACCGGGCCGCAGCGCAGCAGACCCTCAAGCGGATACGGCAGGATGCCCACACCGCGACGGTGCGCGCTGCCCTGCGCACCATCAACGACCTGGAGCCGCTGCCCGACGAGAGCGACGAGGACCTCGCCGCGCGGGCCCGCGACCTCCTCAGCCTCATCCCCGACCAGATCAGAGGAACCCCCAACGGGCCCGACAACGACGGCAACGCAGACGTCTCCCGCACCGTTGGCGGGCACGTCGACGACGCCGTGAACGCGCTCCTGCAGCAGCTCCAGGCCGCGGGCGTGGACCCGGGCGACGCCGACCGCATCGCTCGCATCCTCACCCAGCAGATGGACGGGTCCCGACAGGCCACCGCCCGGCAAATCGCCCACCAGGTCACCGCGGCGTCCCCGCAGGCCGGCCGCCAGCCGGGGCTGTTCGCCCGGATTGTGGCCGCGCTCATCCAACTCGCTAAGCGCTTCGCGGAACTCCTGCGGGCCGGAGCCCGGAAGATCGCCGAGAAGTACCGCGGCGCCCGTGAACGCTTGCGACGCCTGCGCGCCTTCCTTGGCCGCCTCGCCCGCCGCGTCCGGGAGTGGCCTGAGTCCCGGCGTCTGGCCCACCTGCACCGAGCCCTCGACCTGCCCGGAGCCGATGGCCAGTCCCTGGCCGCCCGGATCTCCCACTGGGCGGGCCTGATGCCGGAGCCCGGACGCTTCGGCCAGACCCAGCGCCGTGTCACCTGGTGGAAGCCCACGACGTGGGCGCAGCTTGCCGCCGGACGACTCCCGGGCCGCAGCGACCGCACTCAGTGGGCACCGGACCGGGCCGCGGACGGTGGCCCCGGCCTGACCGCGCTCCGCCACCTTGCAGCACTACGGGCGGTCGGCGGCGACGTCGACGAAGACGTGATTCGCCGTCTGGCCGACCTCCTGAGCGACGACTTCGGCGGCGACCCGCACGGCACGTTGCAGCGCGCAGACGACTACGTGGCGCTCACCGAGCGCCGCCTGGTCAACCTCCAGGCCGCCCACACCGGAAGCGCCCTGCCAGATGACCCCGACCTCGAGATCGAGATCACCGCGGCTCGGGCCGAAGCTGCAGCAGCTCGCCGGGAGTGGGCGGACCTGCGGGCCCAGTACGCCGCGGCGGTCCCGGACGCGGTCGCGGCGGCACTCGCCGAGATCCGCCATATGGGCCCCGAAGGGAACGCCGGCCTCGTGTTCGGCCCGGACTCCACCCCGGACGCCGAGCGGGCCGTACGGGACGTGCAGTACCTCATGCCGCGGGCGTGGCTCAACACGCCAGCCGGCCGCCGGGTGACGGCTGTGGACGGCCAAGAGGGCCGCTACGAGCCCGACACGCAGCGAATCACCGTCGCCGACCTCGCCGACAACGGGCTGGGCACCGCCGGGCACGCCCTGGCGCAGCACCTTGCCCGGCACTTGGACGACTTGGACGCCGCCCAGCGCGTGTTCTGGTTCAACCAGACCCACACCGGCCGACCGGGCGCTCGCCGCATGCGACGCAGTCCTCTCAGCCGCCTCCTGCGTCGCCAGCAGACGCAACCGGACACCGGTGACACCCTCGCCCGGTCCGTTCAATCGATGTTCAACGGCGACTGGTACCTGGATGACGACCTGCGGGCGTTCCTCCTGGGCCTGCTCGCCACCCGATGAGGAGGTAGTCGTGCCGTTCACCGTCACCGGCGCGTTCGATGACGGGGCGACCTACAGCGTGCAGGTCACCGGGCGGGCCGACCGTCCGGTGATCGGGTCGCACCGCGCCACCGCCCTGGTGGAGCTGCACCAAGGCAGCCCGGTCTCCCTGACCCCGGCCGGCCCCGTGCGTACGATGACCGGGGACGATGAGGCGACCGTGCTCGCAGTACTGCGGGAGTACACCCACGTCATCGAGGAGGGGCTCGGTACCCCCCGGCAGGCCAGCGTTCCCGGGTGACCCGGGCGCTTGCACAATTGCGCAAGAACGATCTTGGTCCGGGACTGGGCGGGGTGGCCAGGACACAAGCGGCCCCGCCCGACATCCTCCCCGCGTGACCAGATACGGATTCGCCATCAAGGCTCTCCCCAAGAGCGGTAAGCCGTTCGGCGACGAAGAAGACGACGAGCAGCCCGAAGGCGCCGAGGAGGAAGCGTTCGAGGACGACGACCCCGCAGCGGCCTTCGAGGACCCTTCCGCTGACACCGGCGAGGACCCCGCGGCGCCGCCCGAGGAACCTGCCACGCCTCCGGAGAGCCCAGCTGCCGAAGCGCCGCCCGGCGAGGGAGCCGAGCCCCCGGCCGAGGCTGAGCAGCCGGGCGACATGCCGAAGGCTCCAGCCGACGACGCCCGGCCGTGGGCGGGCGACATGTATGACGAGGGCGACGAGACCGACCCAGCCGACTCCTTCTCCGCGTACACCGGCAGCAACGGCGAACAGGCTTGGTTGGACCGGGCCCCAGACGGCACACTGACCGGGTGGGTCAGGGACAGCGCGGGCCAGGTGTGGCGCTACACCGACCCGGACGCGTGGGCGGTCGACGTGGACGGCGCGCACATGACCCGCACGCACAGCCAGGCCGATGAACCCGCCGCCCCGCCCGGCGGCAACCGTGGCGTACAGGACTCGATGTTCCAGTGAAGGAGCTGACGACGTGCAGTTGACCCGCAGCACCGCCCTGGCGCTCCAGCAGGAGGGCAAGGCCGCCTACGAGAAGGGCGACCCAGCCGACTCCAGCCCGTACGACCGATTCGGCAACGCGGAGCAGCAGTTCGGCTACCAGTTCTGGACCCGTGGCTACATCACGGCGCGTTCGGCCGCCGAGGCCGCCCAGGAGCCTGCCGGAGCCAGCGCAGGACGTTAGTCAGGCGCGAACGGCACGGTGCCCGGCGGCCCACTGTCCACCGCCGGAGGTTTTCCGCCGTGCCGAGCGCTCCACCCACCAGATCGTCACACCCGAACACCCTGCGAGGCACCAGCCGGGCAATCTACGCCGTCACTGGCGTGGTCGACGAGGTCAACGACCTCATCGTCCCCGGCGCCTTCGCTCACACCCTGGCCACCCGTCGCGTCAAGGCCGTATGGCACCACGAATGGAAGGACGCCGTCGGCGTCGTCCTGCACGTCGAGGAGTGGCTACCCGGCGACCCCAGGTTCGCCGACGTCCCCGACTGGCCCGCCGAGGCCGGCGCCCTGGTCGCGACCGTCGAGTACAACCGGCGTACCAGCAAGGGCCGCGACACCTACGAGCAGGTCAAGCAGTGGTACGAGCACGGCGAAGCCGCGTTCTCCATCGGCTACCGCGTGCCCGCCGACGGAGCCACCCGCCGCGGTGACGGCGTCCGCGTCATCCACCGTCTCGACCTGTTCGAAGTGAGCCCCGTCTTGCACGGCGCGCACCCGATGACCCGGGCGCTCGAGGTCAAGGCCGCGGCCAACCCCGGCATGGAGTACAAGGCGACGCCCAGCGTCGTCGAACTCGACGCAGGGAAGGACGAGGACCGTATCAAGGTCGCCGGACTCGTCCTCAAGGCCGAGGACACCGGCCGCGTCCTGCTCATCCAGCGCGCACTCGACGATGAGGACCCGGCCGCCGGAACCTGGGAGTTCCCCGGCGGGCACCTGGAGAAGGACGAGGACGCGCTCGCCGCGGCGCTGCGCGAGTGGCAGGAGGAGACCGGCGCCGAACTCCCCGGATCGGCAAGCGTCGTCGGCTCCTGGACCGCCCCGAACGGCATCTACCGCGGGTTCGTCGCCATAGTCCCCGGCGAGTCCCACATACCGCTGAACCGGCCCCCCAGCGAACGACGGGTGACCAACCCCGACGACCCCCAGGGCGAAACGCCAGAGGTCACCGCCTGGTGGCCGATCACCGCCCTCCCCGACATGTCCCTGCTCCGGCCCGCATGCCGTGACACCCCCTGGTCCCTCCTGGCAGGCGCCACCCTGCCGCAGGGCCCGGCGGCCAAGAAGCCCAGCGCCGAGGCCGAGCAGTTCGCCGCCGGCGTCATGAACGCCTACGCCGCTCTCGGCACCACGGAAGCGAAATCCGCGCGCGCCGCAGTGGCCGCCGCTGGCTCCGTCCAACCGCGCATCGAGCACAAGTCCGCCCGCTCCGCGGTCGCCGAGGCCAAGAGCCATCCCATGCCCCTCCCGGAGGCTTCTGTGATGTCCCGTAACCCCCTGCCCGAGTCCCAAGAGCAGTTCCGTGCCCGCCTCTCGGACAGCGTCCGCGAACTCCTCGACCAGGACGGCCAGACCTGGACGTGCATCGAGGGAACTTACCCGGACCGCGTCATCGTCTCCGTGCACAGCGAGGACGAGCGGCGCAGCAGCCACTACGCCATCCCGTACACGGCCACCGCGAACGGCGAGATCAGCCTCGGCACCCCTCAGCCCGTCGAACTCGCCACCGTCGTACTCCCGGAGGGTGCCAGCGCGCAGCGCACGGCCACCGACGCGGAAGACGTCGACGCTCGCGTCGTGCAGCCCACCGTGGAAGCCCTCGCCGACGCCACCGCCCGCATCAACACCACCGAGGCCGACCCGGACCAACTCACGGACGTACGGGACAAGGTGCGCACGCTGATCGCCGCCCTGTCAGCGAAGGGCCTCGACGTCGCCGACGACACCAGCGCGCCGAAGACCGCCGCCCCCTTCCGGGACCGCGCGGCCGGACCCACCGGCATGGACCTGTGGGACGACTACACGTTCACTGACGACAAGGACGAAGACGAGGTGCCCACTGAGGATGCTCCGCCGCCCGCCGAGGGCGACGTCGACGCGGAGGACGACGCGGACACAGTCCGTCTGGACGAGGACGAAGTGAAGTCCGTGCTCGCCATGATGCGGAGCTGAGTCGCACGACCAGCCTCACCCCGCTCCCCTGGCCTCCCCATCTGCACGGCAAAAAGCCGCAGGTCAAACCCTATGCGCTGCCGCTCCTGACTCCCTGAGCGGGCAGCGTGCGACGTTAGCCCCTCTCTCCCTTTTCACTCACGCCACGCGTTGAGGCTGTCCCGGTGCTGGCCGGGCGGAGCGACGCACGTCAACCGCACCCCAGCACCAGGGAGAGAGCAGCAATGCCCGACAACGCCCGCATCAAGGAACTGCAGAAGCAGCTCCAGGCCAAGAGCGCTGAGGCCGAGGAGATCAGCAGGTCCTTCAAGGTCGAGGACGGCGGGTTCGTCGTCTCCACCGAGCAGGCCACCAAGTTCCGCAAGGTCTCCAGCGAGGCGCAGGAGATCAAGGCGCTCATCGACGCCGAGCAGGGCCTGGTCGAGATCAAGCAATACCTCGACGCCCCGGAGACCACGCCGGCCGCGGCCGCGCACTACGGCAAGACGCAGACCATGGAGGGGAAGTCCCTCGGCGACATGTTCGTCGAGTCCGACTCCTTCAAGCGCGCCAGCGCCGCGGGCTTCGACGATCGCCCGTACATCCGCGCCGCGATGGAGGGGAAGTCGATCTTCTCCCTGAGCGCCGGCACGGTCACGCACCAGACCCTCGGCAGCGTCCAGAACCTGGGTATCGCCGAGCGGGCCTACCGCAAGTGGCACATCCGGGACCTGTTCCCGAAGTCCTCGACCAAGCAGGCCGTCCTCTACGGCGCCCGGGAGACCGGCTGGACGAACAATGCGAGGCAGGTCAAGGAGCGTTACGCCGCCGACGGCACCAGCCCGGCGACTGGCGCGGACACCGACACCTGGGGCCGCGCCCCGCGGTCGAAGCTGTCCCTGACCCCGGTGATGTACCCGGTCGCCGAGGTCGCGCACCTGATCGACGCGCACAAGAACATCCTGAGCGACGAGCCGAGGCTCAAGACGTTCATCAATGGGCGCATGGTCGAGGGCGTCAAGTACCAGGAGGACTGGGACTTGCTCCACTCCGTGGGCGACGGCCAGTCCCTCACCGGCATCTACAACACCCCCGGAGTCCAGCAGTACCAGGGACTCTCGACCGACAAGTACAGCGTCCAGATCCGGCGCGCCATCACCAAGGCGCTCCTGGCCGAGTACGAGCCGACCGGCATCGTCCTGTCTCCCACGATGTGGGAGCACGTCGAGGTCGAAGAGGACGACAACGGGGCCTTTCGCGTCGCCATCGCCGTGGCCATCGGCGCGGAGAAGAAGGTCTGGAGGCTGAACGTCGTCGAGACCACGGCCATGTCGGATGGGGACTTCCTCATCGGCGCCTTCGGTCTCGGCGCGCAGCTCCACGACAGGGAGAACGTCAGCGTCACCGTCTCCTCGGAGAACGCGGACAACTTTGAGAAGGGCTTGATCACTTTCAGGGCGGACGAGCGCCTGGCGCTCGAGGTCCCACGGCCTGAGTCCTTCGTCATCGGCACCTGGACCCAGCCGATCTGACCCGGACACGGGTGAGGGGGTGCGTCCCGCCGCGGGCGAGCGCACCCCCCTCCACGTACCACCATCACGACCACGGAGGACGCCGGTGATCGAGAAACAACCCCTTGGCCTCGCGGAAGAGTTGGACGCGCTTGCCAGCGCCCCCACCACCCACCGGGGCCCACAGTGCAGCGTCGGCGCCTTCCTGGCCGCCGCGGACGAGAAGGCAGCGGCCTCCCTGCGTGCGGCCCTGGACTCCGACCGTGTCACGGCGAAGGCTATCGCCGACACCCTCAGCCGGTACGGCGATGCGGTCACCGCGTACACCGTTGCCCGGCACCGGCGTCGCGGGCAGTCCAACGGATGCCGGTGCGAGCGATGAGCCTCGACAGCGACCTGCAAGCGCTCCTCGACCCTGCCTCCCACGAGCAGAGCCACCCCACGCAAGCCCAGCGGACACAGTCGGCCGCCCCCCGCGGCTGGGAGGCAGGGGTGCGATACGAACCCGGCGGCACGATGGTGGTCACGGCCCCGCCCACCGAGGCGCAGCCCGGCGGCGAGGCTGACTGGCGCGAGCGCGTCGGGGAGATGGGGCTCGCCATCCCCGAGGGCTTCCGTGTCCGTCTGGTGGAGGCCAAGCACGATCCGGCCGCGTGGCATCGCTACAACCAAGGCGACGACGCGGTGACCCGCGCCGTATGGCGCTGCCGCTACGTCGTTGAACCGGCCGCCCCCATCTGGCAGTCCGCTGGCGACGTCAACGCCCTCGTACGGGATGCGATGCGCCGCCGCAGGAAGCTCCGCCCCACCGTCGACACTGCGGAGCGCGCTCTGGTCGTCGTCTACGCCGACGCTCAGGCCGGGAAGGTCGGCCGGGATGGTGGAACCCCCGAACTGATCGCACGGGTTGCTGATCGCTTCGACCGGCTCGACGACCACCTGCGCGACCTCGCGGCCATCGGTCGGGCACCGACCGCGGCGTACTGGCTGGATGCCGGGGATTGCGTGGAGAACTACGAGAACATCGCGCAGCAGGCGTACACCAACGACCTGACCATGACGGAGATGATCCGCGTCCATCGCCGGATCACCTTTGAGGGCCTGGACCGCCTCGCCGGGCGCTTCGGCCGGGTTGTCGCAGCGACGTGCGGCTCGAACCACGGCCGGGTCCGCCGCGGCCGTGAGGCTGTCGGCCCACCCAGCGACGACTGGGGCATTGAGGTCCTGTCGCAGATCGCTGACGCCTACGCCCGTAACGAGGCGGCCTACGGGCACGTCAGCTTCGTCATGCCGGAACGGTGGCGGGAGTCGGTATCGCTGGACATCGCCGGAACCATCGTGGGCCTGGCGCACGGGCACCAGTACGCGCGGCCCGACAAGGCCGTGGACTGGTGGCGCGGGCAGACGTTCGGCCGGCAGCCGATCGCCGACGCGGACGTATTGGTCACCGGACACTTCCACCACTTCCGCGCCCAGCAGGTCGGCAATGGCCGCCTGTGGATTCAGGCCCCCACCCTCGACAACGGGTCCGACTGGTATGCCGCCCGCAGCGGAGAGGTCTCCGCGTCCGGTCTCCTCGTGTTCAGCATCGGCCCCGACGGCTGGGACGACCTTCGGCTCTTGTGAAGGACCGCGATCCCGGCCCAAGATCGTTCTTGCACAAGTGCAAGCGAACCCAGGGCGCGACCGTAGCGCCTCCCGTCCCTCATCCTTCCGCGGCCACCACACCGGAAGCAGCGGAAGGACACCCATGGGTCTCTATCGAGAGAACGGGCAGCGGATCACGAAGGCGGCGTTCCCGGCCGCGGCGCTCGCCGACCCGCCCAAGCGCCTCACCGAGAACGTCTACCAGTCCGAGCCGTACGGCCGCGGCGACGGCCACCCCGAGGGCTCCCGCCGTTACCTGCTCTACGAGGCCGGGGACATCGTCCCTCAGTCCGTGATCGACCGGCTGTTCACCGCGGCGACGATCGCCACCCTCACGCCGGCCACGGGCCCAGCCGCGGGCGGCACCGCCGTCACCATCACGGGCACAGCCCTCGATGGCGTCTCCGCGGTGACCTTCGGTGCGACGGCCGGGACCGAACTCAAGGTCGTCTCCGCGACCGAGCTGCGCGTCAAGACGCCCGCAGGCGCGGCCGGGGCGGTGAACGTTGTCCTCGTCGACGACGCCGGCAACATCACCAAGACCGGCGGCTTCACCTACACCGCCTGACCACGGGCGCCCGGACGGCCACAGGCGAAGGGAGCCGTCCGGGCACGGCCCGTACGCCCGCGCCGCCCCGCTGAGGCAGGACGCGACACAAACGCCGCCAGGCGTGCAGGGTGCGCGCCTACCGGACCACCACCCCGAGAGGGATCCCACCCATGGCAGGCACCACCCGTACCCGTAAGACCGCCGCGGCCAAGCCCGCGGACGTCGGCGACACCCCCGTCGCCGAGACCGAGCAGACCACCGCGGAGCCCGCGGACGCTCTGACCGTCGAGGAGACGACCACCACGGAGCCCGTCGAGGAGACGACCATCACCGATGCCAGCCCGAAGGCGCCCGACGTGGCCCCGCTGGAGCCGCCGGCCATCCACCAGGCTCCCGAGGCACCGGCGGAACCCGGCTACGTCTCCCCGACCGAGGTCATTCCCGACGACATCGCCGAGGTCATTCTCGACGACGCCACCAAGCAGCCCCCGGCCGACATCGACGCCGTGTTCCAGCCCGTCACCCCGTACGGCTCCACCCTCCGGTGCACCGTCCGCCTCCTCGAGCGGACCTACGTGGGACCGCACCGGAACCCGATCGAGCGGCTGCTGCAGCCCAAGGGCGCGCACGTCTCGGAGAGCATCGCCGCCCGCATCCGCGAGCGCCTGGTTGCTCAGGCCGACGCGACCGGCGCCGAGAAGTAAGGGAGGCCCGGGGTGTCGGTCGTCGACTACGAGCCCATGTACGGCGGGGCGCACTACGACCCCGAACGGGCCGGAGGACAGGTCACCAGCCTCATCCTCTACGACGGCCCGGAACGCACCACCGAAGTTGCCGCGGCAGGGCCGGGCACTCGACTGCGGCCCGGGACGTACCGGTTCGCGCTGCCCGACGTGCCGCCCGGCCGGTACTGGGCAACCGTCACCTTCATCCCGAGCAACAGCGCCCAGCCCGTCAAGGACCAGTCCGTACGGCTGGACCTTCCCCTCGGGCTGGGGCTCGCCACCTCCCCGGAAGCCGTCGCCGACGACCTCGGCGTTCCGCTCCCGCTCACCCCCACCCAGCGCGACGCCCTCACGACCGCGATCCGCCGGGCGCAAGCCGACGTCGAGGGCTACCTGGGGCGATCCCTCGTTCCGAGCGTCGTCACCCGCACCGCGGTCACGCCCTACTGGCACCCCGGCGAGGACCTGACCGACCCCGAGGCGTGGCCGTTCGACATCGATGACGACTGGCAAGTGTCCGCCTACCGCGACCGCGGGGACGGCACATACGATGTCGACCTCCTCGTCGGCCTGAACGGCGCCGCCGAAGACCCGGTCGTCCGCTACGTCACCGCCCACGCCGCAGAGTCCGAACGCAACCGGCCCGGTGGCGTCGGCGCCCAGGGTCGCCGCGTCTCCTCCGTGAGCGCCGAAGGACAGTCGATCTCGTACGACTCAGCGCCCACAACCGGTCAGGCCGGCGCCCTGCCGACCATCGGCACCCTGTCCCGGTTGAAGCGCCGCCTCTGGCAGCCGCTCGCCATCCCGCCGCGCCCGCCGTGGCCGTACTCCTCCACCCGCTACCGCCGTCGCTGAAAGGAGGCTGCCCACGTGTCCGTCGTGCTGCCGAATGCCATGCTGACGGTGCGCGCGCTCGCCCACCCCTGGGAGCGCGATGCCAACGGCGTGCCCGTACCGCCGGGCCCCAACCACAAGCCGGCCCCCCGCGGCATCTGGCCCGGGTCGGTCCTCGAGCAGACCGACGGCTCATGGTCGGTACGCCTCGACCCGCAGGCGTGGCCGGTCAGGGAGGGCGACACCATCGAGGACGAGACCGGCCGGTCCTGGACCCTGACCAGCACCCGCAACCACACCGTGCCCGGGTGCTCCGACGCCGACTACGTCCAGGCGACCGCCACCCTCACCCCGCCGGAGGTCCCCTGATGGCGAAGTTCACGGCCGCCCCCGGGCTCGAGGAGGCACTCGCCCGAATGGTGGCGCCACACGTCCAGCGCATCGCTCAGCAGGTGGAGATCGAGGCCAAGCGGCTCGCCCCGCCGGTCAAGCGCTGGGTGACCGTGGGCGACAACCAGGTGCGCCCCACCCATGTGGCCGCCCAGGGGCAAGAGGTCCCCGGGAACCTCCGGTTCGCCATCAACTCCATGGAGTGGGACCGCAAGCATCGCGGAGTCGGCGACAAGACATACATGCGGCACCCAAAGGACGAGTCGTCCCGCGCGGTCGCCAACATCAAGAACTGCCGGTGCACCACGTACAGCGACCCGGACGGCATGGCGAAGAACATCAACACCGGCCAGCCCGCCATCGTCGGGAAGAAGGTGACCGTGACCGTCACCGCCCGCGGCCACCTGGTCGTCGAGGCCGAGGTCGGCACGGTCTACCCTGGAAACCTCGTGGCCAACGGCGCGCACTTCATGTCTCGCGGCGCCGCGATCGTAGCCGCCCGTCGCTGAGCACGCGACACAAGCCGCCGACAACCGCACAGTGCGCGCCATGGCTACGAACACCACCAAGCAGACCTCCGCCGGGGCCACCGACATCACCGAGGACCACCCCGAGCGCACTCGCCGAGCTCCGGCCGTCGTCGGCCCACCCCTGGGCGAGGGCCAAGAGCCGGTCACTGTCACCCTGTCGCATCACCTGCGCATCGGCGCCGCCGACTTCACCCCGGGCGCCGAGATCACCGTGTCCCCCGATTACGCCCGCCGTCTCCACGGCCAAGGCTTCACCGCTCGTACCTGATGGCCGAGCTGACCCTCGCGGACGCCGATCCGGTCTCCGTCCTCCTGACCTGGCTCCAGCAGAGCGAAGAGGTCGCCGACGCCCTCGGCGGCCCCGGCCGCGTGTCCGGGATTGCCGAGGCCCCGTGGCCGCACCTCGCTATCGGCCACGGACCCGGCGGAGACCTCCGCGACTTCCGATGGGCCACCGAACCCGAGGTGACCCTCGAAGTCCACGGAGACCCTGGCGGCTGGCCCGGCAAGGCGGAGCTGCGGCGCGTCCTCGTCCGCTGCGCGCAGGCTGCCCAGGGCGTCGTCGAGGCGCCGCACATGCCCGGCCAGCCGGTCATCAGCGGCGTCAAGCCGTCCGGCCTCCTCGTCTGGTCGCCGCTCGTCGACGGTCAGCCGCGGTGGCTGATGAACCTCCTCGTGACCCTCCACCCGTGACAAGGCGACGTTAACCACCGCGGCTCCTCAAGGTGTCTGCGTCTTAGCACCGGACCCCCTTGGAGAGCAGGTCATGGCAGGCGCGAGCGCCAACAACAACGAGATCGTCATTCCGTCGATCACCAGGATCTACCTGGCCCCCGTGGGGTCGACGGCCCCGGCCGACGCTACGTCGCCGATCCCCGAAGCCCTGCGCAACGTAGGCCTCACCACCGAGGACTCCCTCAAATTCAACTCCGAGCCGAACTTCGAGCAGGTGCGGAGCGCCCAGTCCTCGTACCCCACCCGCACGTTCCAGACCACGGACGCCGCGACGATCGAGGTCGACCTGCAGCAGTGGTCGGGCGCGAACTTCAGGGCCGTGTACGGCGGTGGCGAAATCACCGAGATCACCGTCTCGGGCCAGACCAGCGCCAAGCACTACAAGTTCGCTCCGCCGAAGATCGGCGGCCGCACCGAAGTGATGGCCGTCATCGAGGTCATCGACGGCGGCAAGCACTACCGCTACGTCTTCCCGCGCGCCATGCAGATGGAAGGCGTCTCGAAGGACCTCGCCAAGACCAAGGAGGCCGTGCTGCCTCTGCGTCTGGCGGTCCAAGGCGGCGACGACCTCGACGCCTGGTACCTCATCACCGACGACCCGGCCTTCGCGCCGACGGCGTGACCCCTCGCGGCAGCGCGCGACGCAAGCCCTGACGGCTTGCCACTGTCCGCGCGCTGCCGCACCACCGCGACTCAGCTACGCAGACACGAGAGGTCACACCCATGTCGTTCGTCATCGACCTGGACGCCGAACGCCGCGAGGTTCAGTACCCCGACGGCATCCCGGTCAAGCTCGGCGGAGAACAGTTCATCTTTCCGGCGGAGCTGCCCGCCGAAGCCCTCGATCCGATCCTGTCGGACGAGCTGGACCTGGTCGGACTCCTCGGCGAAGTCGTCGACTCCGCCGACGGTGACGCCGGCGTTTCCGAGGTCGTCACCGCCCTGTTCCGGCGCCCCTCCCTGCCGCGGAAGTTCCTCGGTGCGATCCGGGAGACGTACGCGATCCTCCTCGGCGACCAGCACACGGGCTTCCTCAAGCAGCGCCCGTACGTCGGCGACTACGTCCGCCTGACCACCGGGCTCGTCAAGGTCTACGGGGTCGAGTTGGGAAAGCTCTTTCGGTCGGCCGGCTCCTCCGCGAGCGATTCGCAGACGTCGAGTCCGACCTCTCCCGATTCCACGGAATCGATGCCCGAGGAGTCTGGCTCCGCCCCGGACAGCCCGGATTCATCGGCGTCCGCCGACTGATCTCCTTCGTCGACGGACTGCCAGATGACTCCCAGGTCCGATCCGCCCCTCTCGGGGGCTGGACCAAGGTCCTCGAGCTACTGGCGCTGATCGTCGACGAGATCGGCCTCCTCGCCGCGGACAAGCGGCGCGAGGAGCCGACCCACGTCATCCGCCCGCCTCGCTCCGACTCGAGCGCACCACGCCAGCGCGCCGGCACATCGGCCTCGCTACCGCGGCCCGCCCCCGAATCGCAGGCACCCCGCATGTCCGGCCACCGGCAAATGCTCTTGGCCGCCATGCAGAGAGGAATGGTCCGCAGTGGCTGAGGGCCTGCAGGCCGGTCGCCTCGACGTACCGGTCGTCGCCGACCTTGCAGGCTTCGCCGCGAAGCTCCGCGCAGAGGTCGAGTCGGCCGCCGAGGGCTTGGCCGCCAAGATCAAGGTTGAGATCGACGCCAAGGGGCTGCGGCGTCGACTCAAGGACGTCGTCAAGGAGGCGTCCAAGGGCGTCTCGGCGAAGATCAAGGTCAAGGTCGACGAGGAGCGGTTCCGCTCCGAACTCGACGCCCTACGACGCCGCGTCGACGATGCCGATATCCGGGTCCCGGTCCGGCCGGGCGGAGACGGCGACCGCAGCGGCGGACTCCTCAGCCGCCTCCGGGGCTTGGTCTCCGGCGCCCAGGGCGAGGCCGACCGCCACCCGGTCAACGTGCCGGTGCAGATGCAGTTGCCCGGCCGCGGCCGCCGATCGCTTCGGATGCTCGGCATCGGCGCGATCGTCTCCCTCCTGCAACCCGCGGTCGCGCTCATCGGTCAGTACGGCGCAGGCCTGACCGCCTTGGTGTCCGCGGCCGCGCCCGCGGTGGGTGTCCTCGGGGCGATACCCGGCCTCATCGCCGCGGCGGGCACCGCGGCCATCGGTACGAAAGTCGCGTTCAACGGGTTCGGCGAAGCGCTCAAGCAGTCCAACGCAGCGCAGCAGATGCTCTCCGCGGACGGCAAGGTCACCGAGGCACAGCAGAAAAAGCTCAAGGAGGCACTGGACAAGCTCGCCCCGTCGGCCCGCGACACGGTCAAGGCCGTCTCCTCCCTGCAATCAGCGTGGAGCAAGGTCCGCATGTCCGTCAGCGAGCGGTTCTTCTCGAAGGTCGCCGACGACATCAAGCCGCTCGCGAAGTCCGTCTTCCCGCTCCTCAAGGACACCCTCGGGAACTCTGCCAGCCAGATGGGCAGCCTCGCGGAACGCGGGGCGAAGTTCATGCAGACCGGCCCGTTCCGCAAGGACTTCAAGACCATCGCGTCGACGAACTCGCGGGCCGTCGGCCACATGACGGACGGCCTCGCCAACATGGGTCGCGCCACCCTTGACTTCCTGGTGTCCAGCGGACCGTTCGTCGAACGGGTAGCGCGCGGCGGCGAGCGGCTGACGCAGTGGGTACGGGCCTCCGTGCAAGCGGGCCGAGAGACCGGCAGCCTTGCCAAGTTCCTCGACCACGCCGGGGACAAGGCCGCCCAGCTTGGCCGCACCACCGGCAGCTTGATCCAGGGCCTCGGCGGTGTCGGCCGAGCGGCCATGGACACCGGTAACGCGCTGCTCAACGGTCTCGAAGGCAGCATGACCCGGTTCGAACGCTGGGCGAACTCTGGCACTGGCCAGAAAGCCATGAAGCAGTTCTTCAGCGACGCGGCCCCCGCGTTCCACGAGGTCAACCTCCTCTTCGGGGACCTCATGCGCGGTCTCGGGCGATCGATGAAGGACGGCGGCATCACCGACTTGGTGCGGCAAATCCGCACTGAACTGATGCCGGCGCTCGGTACGTTCTTCAACGCCCTCGGCCAGACCATCGGGCCCGCGATCATCAGCGTCATCTCGAACATTGCGACGGCGATCGGGAACCTGTCATCAGCTGGCTCTGGGCTCGGCGTACTGCTCATGGCCTTTAACGGCCTGCTGCAGGTCTTCAACGGGATCATGGGTGTCGTCCCCGGCGCCAACGCTGTGCTGGCGACCTTCCTGGGCACGATGCTCGCCCTCAAGATCGTCAGCGGCGTCGCGAACATGCTGCGCTCCTTCGGGGGGTCCGTCGTGGCCGCTGGCACCTCCGTGCGCACGCTCGGTACCACCATGCGCGGAACCATGGGCGCCGGTGTGCTGGGCCCGCAGATCAGCCTGTGGCAGCGTATGGGGCTCGCCTACCAGGGCGCTGCCGCACAGGGTGGTCGTCTGACCGGCACGCTCCGGGGGATCGGCGCGGCGAACCGCGTCGCGTCGCGAGCCATCGGCGGAATCACCTCCGCCCTCGGCGGCCCCCTCGGCATCGCCCTGGCCGGCGTCACCATCGGGCTCGGCCTGCTCGCCTCACGGCAGGAGGAAGCGGCCCGTGCCACCCAGGCCCACCAGCAACGCGTGAAATCCCTTACTGACGCCCTGACCGCGTCCGGCGGCGCGATCGACGCCAACGTGCGGGCGCAGGCGGCGGCGCTCCTCCAAGACACGGAGCTCGCCAACGGCAAGGGCAAGCTCGTCGACATGGTCCGCAAGGCTGGTATCAGCCTCGGCGACCTCACGAACGCCTACCTCGGGCAGGGCACGTCCCTCGGAGAGCTGCAGAAGAAGCTCCAGGAGACAGCGGACGCACACGAAGTTTGGACCACCACGGCCCAGGGTGCCGCCCAGTCCTGGGACGACGAGGGCCTCGCCGCGATCCGCGCGAAGGACGCCATCGGCACGGTGAAAGGCGAACTGCAGGACAGCCAGAAGAAGCACCAGGACCTCGCCAATGCCATCAACAATTCCGGTACCACCGGCACCACCGCGTACGGCCGCCTGCAGTCCGCGGTGACCGCGTTCAGCGACAAGACGAAGACGGCCGACGAGCGCGTCGACGCCCTCAAGCGGGCACTGGACGCCCTGAACGGCAACACCCAGAGCTTCCACGACGCAGAGGCCCAGCTCAATGCCGTGATGCTCGGGATCGACTCCACCATGCAGTCGAACATCTCCCACGCCGACGGTTGGGGCAGATCGCTCGTCGCCAACGACGGGTTGGTCAACACCAGCACCAAGAACGGGCAGACCCTCAACAGCCAGCTCACCGAGCTGCGCGACTCGATGCTGGCTGTCGCTACCAAGAGCCAGGAGGCCGCAGAGCAGGGCCTTATGCCCATGTCGGTGGCGATGGACAAGAGCCAGGCCGCCATGGACCGGGCACGTGCCAAGGCGATCCAGCTTGCTACGGACATGGGTATCCCCAAGACGCAAGCGAAAGCTCTGGCCGATCAGATGGGGCTGGTCCCAGACACCATCACCACGCTGATGATCACGCAGGGCATCCCGCAGGCCACTGCCGAGTTCCTGAGCCTGCGGAGCACGCTGGAGTCCATCAGGCCGGGCAAGTCGATCCAGGTCAAGGCTCCGACGATCGAGGCCCGCAACCAGATCGAAGCCCTCGGTTTCACGGTGACCCGCCTGCAGGGGAGCAAGAACGTCGTCATCACCGCGCCTACCAAAGGCGCGCGGATCAACGTGGCGGCGCTGGCGCAGGACATCGCGAACGCCCCGAACAAGAAGAACGTCACGGTTAACGCGATCGTGCGGAAGGCGGCTGGCGAGCTCAAGGTGGTCCAGCAGAAGGTCGTCGGCCTGCCCAAGGGCAAGTCCATCGAGGTGAAGGCGCCGACGAAGACGGCTCAGTCGGCGCTGAAAGACCTCGGATACAAGATCAAGACAGTGGATGGCAGCCACGGCAAGACAGTGCGGATCACAGCCCCGACCAGGACACCCATTCAGCAGGTGCAGGCGATCCAAGGCAAGATCAACACCCTTACCGGCAGGACGGTCACGGTCACGGTCAAGTACAACTCTGTCGGCAAGCCGTCCGTGGTCTCGGGCCATGCGGACGGCGGCATCGTCCGGTACGCGGACGGCGGCATTCACCGATTTGGCACGACCGTCGGGGCTCGCGTCAAGGCCTTCGCCAACGGCGCCGAGCAGCACATTGCGCAGATCGCTCGGGCCGGTGAGATGCGCCTGTGGGCCGAGCCGGAAACGTATCCGGGCGAGGCGTACATCCCTCTCGCTCCGGCCAAGCGGAAGCGCTCTGCGGCCATCCTCGATTGGGTTGCCCAGTACTTCGGCGGAACCGTCGTCTACCCCGAGAAGGCATTGTCCCGATTCGCCAACGGCGCCGTGTCGCTCAGCCGGAGCACCGGCTTGAGCAGCACCAGGACAGCCGCCGTGCCGGCAGCCGCGGCGCTCGTCGGCGGCGACCTGAACCTGAACCTGACCAGCGCGCCGACGACCCCGAGCGAGGCCCTGGGCGACGCATTGTTCGAATTGCGTCGCATTCGCCGAGGAGGCGCATATGCCGCTGGCTGAAGGTGAGTGGAATCTGTCGTACAGCGCCAATGGGGTGCACCCGGGCGCGAACTTCACGTTCGGCTCTCTGGCGTCGGGCTGCTACCTGATCGAGCCGTACGAGATCACGTACGCAGATGTCGACGCTGGCGACGTTCCCATGCCGCGCGAGGACGGGGCCCGGCTCGGCGAGGACTACCGCGGGCAGGCGACCATCACGTTCGAGGTGGGGGTCGACACCGTCTCCGATGCCCCGAGCCAGCTCGGTCGGCACGGGGCGAATCTCGACGCCGTGTCGGCCATGCTGCAGGCGTGGGACGGCGAGGCGGTCCGGAAACGGTTCGCGACACCGGCGGTCCTGCGGACGGTCCAGGGCGGACGCGCGCGCCGTTTCTACGGCCGCCCGCGCAAATACGCTCCGGCCGCGTCCAAGCTCACCCGACAGGGATACACCCCCGTGGTGGCCACGTTCGTGTGCATCGACTCCACGGCCTACTCCGACACCGAGCACACCATCCGCGTGGACATGGCTCCCCCACCCCACCGTGGGCTCATCGGCCCGCTGACAACACCGTTGTCCATGACCGGCGCCGGAGCCACCAAGGTCCCCGGCGAAACCGTCATGGCGGGGACAAAACCCACGTGGCCCGTCATTACCTTCTACGGCCCCGTCTCCAAACCCGCGTGCGAGGTCATCGGCGGCTGGAAGGCGTCCCTGGACCTGACCCTGTCTGCCGGGCAGCGCATCACCATCGACACCCGCCCATGGGCGCGCACCGTGCTCCGCAACGGCTCCGCGTCCGTGGCCGGCTCCCTGACCCGCTCATCCCCCCGGTTGAAGGACATGCGTCTTCCTCCCGGCCGCCACGACTTCGTGCTGCGTGGCACTGATAGCACAGGCACGTCGTACATGACGATCGCCTGGCGCGACGCCTGGGCCTATCTGTGACCGGGCCCAGACCTTGGCAGCGCGCGACGTTAGCACTTCTCACGGGCCAGCCTCTGCCCTCCATCGAGTCGAGCGGAGGCAACAGACATATGTGGGATTCCGTGCCCTGGTTCACTGAGGGCGGCGCCGAGCACAGCTCCGAAGTCGCCCGGCTCTTGGCATACGCGGCGTTCGCCGGCGCCGAGGGCATCATCGGCAACAGCGACCTGCAGGTGCGAGCACTCAGCACTCCAGGCGCCGCGGTGCAGATCACCACCGGCGCCTGCGCCATTCTGAACAAGGCCACGGGCGGCAAATACCAGGCCTACGCCGCCCGACTGCCCTCAGCGGATCAGGTGAGCATCGCCTCCACCGGGGCGTCCGCCCGCAGCGACCTCATCGTCGCCCGCATCGAGAACCCCTACAGCTACGGCGAGACGTGGCCCCAGCCCGCCGACCCGGCCGTGGGCCCGTACGTTTTCACGCGGGTGATCTCCGGCGTACCGAAGACCACTACGAGGGTGAAGCAGGTCCGCGCCAGTGACAGCGCGATCACCCTCGCGCGCATCGACATCCCCGCGAACACGAACAGCATCACGCAGGCGATGATCAAGGACTTGCGCGAGATGGCGAACCCCCGCCGGCGCCGCGTCGTGCGGGCCTTGCGTGGGGTGTGGGACACGCCGGACGAGGTCGGGAACACGGTCTACCCGAACTGGGAGGAATTTCCGAACGGCGCCAGATGGGACGTCGAGGTTCCGGAGTGGGCGACATCCGCCACGATCATCGCGACGTGGTCCGGGCTGGACCAGCGCAATGCCAAAGACAGCTACGGCCACCTGCGGGCGGTCCTGGGCAGCCTGGCCACCCAAATGACCAACTACAACTGCGACTGGGTCGGTTCAGCCCAGCGACACACACTCATCGGCGGAGGAACTATCTCCATTCCGTCGAGCATGCGCGGCAACGTGTACGACGTCGTGCTCGAGGGGTGCCGCGCCCAAGACGCGAGCCTGGGCACTGGCGTCCTGGAGGCCGACGGTGGCGCCACGATCTTCATGGACATCGAATTCGTCGAGGATGCAACAGAGGACGCGATCTGATGGACGGGTGGCGGTTCATCGCTCAACGCGCGCTACCAGAGACGATCTTGGACTGGGAGGTACCGTTCGCTCTCAACGCCAACCCGAAGCGGGACCTGTCCGGCCCCGGCTCGATGACGGGCACTATCACCCCCGAGTACGCACGGATGATCGGTGCAGACGGGCTGCCCATCCTGCAGGAGTGGGGCACCAAGCTGTATCTGGAGATCGACGGCCACATCCGATGGGGTGGCATCGTCACGAAGACAAGCTTCGACGGGCCGCAATACACCATCGCCTGCGAGGGGTTCAGCACGTACCCGCACGGCATCCCCTACGAGGGCTACGTCATCTCCGGCAAGAAGATCATCCCCAAAGATCCCTATGCCGGAAAGGACAAAAACCATGACGGGTGGGTTGACGGCAAGAAGGGTAAGCAGAAGGTTCCGCCGCCGCCGAAACCGTACGGCGGGCCACGCCTCGATACCTTCGAGGCGTTCCGTCACATCTGGTGGCATGTCCAATCCCGCCCGTACGGCAACATTGGCATCAAGGTCGACAGCCACGACCTAGGCGAACTGCTCGGGGCCAAGGACGGGAGCGACCCCTGGGAGCTGGCTTGGTGGGACAACCCTGATTGCGGGCAGACACTCGACACCTTGACCAGCACGACCCCGTTCGACTGGGCCGAAACCCACTCCTGGGCCGAGGACAGCGGCAACACCATCGAGCACCACATCCGGCTGGGGAAGCCCCGCCTCGGCCGGAAACGCACCGACCTGCGCGTTGCAGATGGCGAGAACGTGGCCGCCATCGCTCGACCCGAGGGGATGGGCGATGACTACGCCAACGAGGCCATCGCGCTGGGCAAAGGCGAGGGCAAGAAAATGAAGCGCGCCCAGGTACACCGGTACGACGGCCGCCTACGTCGCGTCGCTACCGTCACGGACAAGACACTGTCCTCGGACAAGGCGCTCCGCACCCGAGGGGAAAAGGAACTGGCTGGCCGAACGCAGGCCCTACAGATCCCCGCCATCCAGATCTGGAACCACCCCAACGCCCGCTTCGGGAGTTGGAGCTTGGGCGACGACATCCGTGTCCAGGTCGAGGTGCCGTGGGTCGGTGACATCGACGTGTGGCATCGGATCGTCGGAGACGAGATCAGCGCAGACGGCACCTGCACTCTCACCTTGAAGCGCTCCGACAGCTTCCACTACTGAGTCACGGGCCGTCGAGGCAGAGCTGTGATCGTGCGTTTGGCCAGCCCAGTCGTGTCCGCGATCTCGGCCGTCGGGCGGCGCCCGGGCGCCGAGTTCGCGGCGAGCGGCGGCCGTCTGATGCCACAGCTCCGGTGCAGCACGCGACGTTAGCTGCCGCCGAGCTCAGCATTCACGGCTATGGCGAACTTCCTCGACGGCCAGACACAAGCCAAACGCCTGGCTCAGGTGCTCGCCGACTACGACCGGCGTCTACAGGCTCTGGAACGCACTACACAGGTCGGCTACACATCGATCGAGGGCGGCGGCTCCCTCGACATCTACGACGAGGATGGCATCCTCAAGGGCAGCGTCGGTGTGCAGCCCGACGGCGGTGTCGCCTTGGTCCCGGTCAACGCGACCCCGCCACCCACCCCGACCGCTCCCACCGTCGAGTCTGTACTCGCCGGACTCCTCGTCGGGTGGGACGGCGAATGGGACGATGCCTACGCCACCCCCTCCGACTTCGCCCTCGTTCAGGTTCACGTCGGACCAGCCGCCGACTACACGCCGGACGTGACCACCCAGGTCGCCACAATCACCGCACCGCTCGGTGGGACCGTGACCGTCGCGATCGAGGGCTACGGTTCGGTCTGGGTGAGGCTCGTCGCGCAAAACACCGCCTCGATCACCGGGCCGCCGTCGACGACCGTGCAGGGCACTCCTCGGCAGGCCGTGCCGAGGGACCTGATCGACGGGATCATCGACGAAACAAAGCTCGCTGCACAGGCCGTGTCACAGGCCAAGGTGAAGCTCGGCGCGATCGGTGCCGGCCAGTTGGCCGTCAACGCGGTCACGGCGGAGAAGATCGTCGCCCTCGGGATCACTGCCGAGAAGATCGCGGCGTTGGCCATCACCGCGGACAAGCTGGCCGCACTGTCCGTGACGACGGACAAGCTCGCGGCGAACGCTGTCACCGCCTCCAAGATCCTGGCCGGGGCGATCGACGCCACCCACATCAAGGCTGGAGCGCTTACCGCGGACCGCCTGGCACTGGGCACCGACGGCAATATCATCGCGGACCCGTCCTTTGAGGGCGCCATCAGCGCGCAGCGCGTCACCGCCTCCCCGTACTGGTCGATCGTGACACCTGGCAATGAGACGCCCCAGGCGCTCCAGGTGAACGCCGCCAGCCCCATTGCGATCACCCGCTCGGTGGCCCTGGCCACTCAGCCCGCCGTCCCTGGCCAGAAGATGTGGCTGACCATCGACTACCTCGTCTCCGAGGACTGGGCTGGCACCGGGATCAGCTTCTATGCGCAGTGGCAGGACGCCAACGGTCAGGCCCTCGGATACAGCACCATCACCACGGGCGACGCCGGCGCGGTGCGCGGCTCGTGGCAGCGGCTGACGGGGGTACCTGACGCCGCGGCTCCCGCCGGCACGACCCAGGTTCGCGTCGCCTGCTCCACCGTGGACTCCACCGCAGGCACCGTGACGTACGACAACTCCTCATGCCGGGTCGTCCTCGCGTCAGGCGTTGCCGGGGCCCGCGCCGAGCTATCGCCGCAGGGCCTTCTCCTCTACGACGACGCCGGGCAAGAGGCCGTCGCCCTGGTGACCGGCCGCCCCAACTATTTGACGTTGGCCACGGACGGTACCCCCGTCGCAACGATCGACCAGGACGGCGGAGCAGGCTTCCAGCGGCTCGCCGTCGCGGAAACCCTCACCGTCGCCGGAAGCGACTGGACCGAATACCTCAACCAGCTCCCGCGAGGCATCCTCGCCATCGACTACCAGTCCAGCACCGTCACCGCGTCGGGCAGCGAGATGGGGTTCGTCGAGCTGGACTTCGAGGCGGACCCCCAGCGCATGTACCGGTTCGTCTTCGAGGCCCGTGCTAACCCTTCGGCCGCAGGAGGAGAGCTTCAGCTCCGGCTCCGCGACGGCGGCGCCGAGGCGCCGACCATCACCAGCAAGCAACTCCACGTCGCCGTTCACCACATGGCGCTCGGGAACAGTTTCACGGCCCGGCTGGAGCACATCGTCTCCGGCTCGGATCTCGGTGCTGGGACGCACCGCACCCTGGTCACCTTCGCCAATGCGTTCCAGCCCACCGGCCAGACGGTAACGCTCTCCGGCACCAGCACGAGCCTCGGCAAGTACTACGTCGAGGACGTCGGCCCCCGGATTCCAGAGACCGGCGGCTACAACACAGGCGGCGGCACTGCCACACCCCCGATGACGAAATATACGAAGACCTACGCGGCGAGCTGGAGCGGTTCGTACTCAAACCGCGGCTCACACAACAGCTTCTACGGCAACCGGTGCGTGCAGGGCTACTACAGCTCGGGAAACGGAACCCAGGCCGCCCTGGTCGGATTCCCCTCAGCACTGAGCACCGACCTGTCCGGGGCCAAGATCATCAAAGCCGAGATCTATCTCTACTTCGAGCACTGGCACTCGAACGCGGGCGGAAAGGCCGTCATCAAGGCCCACAAGCACACGTCTCGCCCCTCGACGTTCTCCAGCGACTCGGAGTCACAGACGATCTCGTGGAAGCGCAACGAGGGCAAGTGGGTCGACATCACCGGAGTTTTCGACAGCTCATCCTGGCGCGGTATCGCCCTGGACCCCAACAGCACCAGTTCGACGTACTACGGCATCGCCCGTGGCGTCGGCCAGACCAACCCCCCGCGACTGCGCGTGACCTACACCAAGTAACCCTGGAGGAACCACTTTGCCCGCCATCTCCCTCACCGCCATGCACACCCTTGCCCTGTACGGGCCCTTTGCCGCCCGTGTCCGCATGGCCTGGACCTACGTCGCTCGCCAGGTCCTCGACGAGGCCCCTTCCACCCCCGGGAACCCGCTACGCGTCAGCCTCGCACGCTCAGTCCTCAACCCGAGCGACCTCACCGGGGCCACCAGCGCCGGACTCACGCCCGTCATCGCGACATGCGAGACCGTCCTCACCGCGGCGGCCGGCGCCCCCAGCTCGGAGCCAGCCGAGCTGTGCGACGCCGTCACCGACGAACAGCTCATCACCGCGGTGAAGGACGCCTGGAACATCACGGCCGGGGTGACCCCCGACCTGTTGGACCCGAGTGCGACCTGATCACGACGGCAAGACACAAGCCGGAAGATCCTGCACGGTACGGCACGCGGGGAGCTGCGCACCGTCCTGGTTCCGGCTCCCGCGCACCCATATGACCGGTCGGCCGAGGAGAGTGCCAGTGGATGGGCTCGTGTCGCTGGCGCCTGTACTCGCGCCTCTCTTCGGGATGCTCGGCGCGCTGGGTGGTGCGTGGCTGGTGTACCGACAGACCACGCGCAAAAACGATAGCGACGCCCAGGTGGCTGCGGTGAAGACCGTCACCGATGGATTCACCAGCCTCCTGGAGCAGCAGCGCTCAGCGGCGAACCAGACCCTGGAGCGGATGGCGTCCCTCGAAGCGAAGTACAGCGACCTCGAGCGCCGTGTCGAGCACCTGCAGGAAGAACAGCGGCAGTGGCGTCGTTGGAAGGCCACCGCCATCGAGTACATCCACCAGCTCCGCCACCTGGTCGTCAAGCTCTACGAGCGTCCTGCCCCTGCCCCACCTCCGGAGATCGCCGAGGACCTGGACGACGACGGGCCGAGCGGCTGAGCCAGGACGCGACGCAAGGCACCGACGTCGCGCACAGTCCGCCCGATACGCAACCTCGTATGAAGGGCTGGGCCTCATGACAACGCTCGAATCCCTCGCGACCGGTGCCCAGGTCGGCACGGTGCTCCCCCTGCTCACCGCAGTCGTGCAGCGGCCGAACTGGTCGGCGCAATGCAAGAAGGTCGTCGCGGTCGTGGCCGCACTCATCGTCGGCGTCGTAGCCGTGGCAGCGGACGGAGGCTGGGAGCAGTTCCAGCACGGCAAGCTGACCGCCGTGACGATCCTCGGCGTCCTGGCCGCCTCCCAGACGAGCTACGACCTCGTGTGGAAGCCCAGCAAGCTCGCCCCGGTGATCGAGTCCCTGACGGCCAAAAAGACGGCTCAGCAGGCCGAATAAGGCCCACGACGCCCGGCCGGCCCCCTGCCGGGGGGTACCATCAGAACTCGAGGTGGCCGTACCGCTGCCGCGACAACAGCGTTGAGATAGCCGTCAGGCGTCATTGGATTCTCGGACACCGCGGTGACCCTTCTCCAGGGACGCGCCTGACACCAGGCATCGAGACCACCGGGTGCGTGCAGAGCACTCGGGGCCGGGGAGCACTGCTCAGCGATGATCCGGCACACGCTGTCGTAAGGCTCGGTACGGCCACCTCTTGCTGCCCCGGCAGAAAGACGTGCACCTTCGGCCCGAGAGCAGCGGGCCCAACCCGAGGAGGAACAGACCGCATGGCCGAAGCGCAGGAGATCGAGGCGGAGATCAAGCGCCTGTCGGGCATGTCTCCCGACGGCCTGATGAACACGGTCGTCCAGTACGTCACCGGCGGGTCCAAGACCGGCGCACCGCGCGACGTCCAGGGCGCGGCTCTGCTCTCGCCTCGGATGGCCCCGCGGACCCTCGATGCGCTGGAGCTGGCCATCAGGCGGGTGCGTAGCTTCCTGCCCCGCCAGGAGGGCGAGAGCAAGAGCCAGCAGGCGGCCCGCATCGCCCCGTTCCGGGCGGCTCTCCAGGAGGCCACGCGCCCGTACGAGGACGTTGTCGACGACCTCACGCACGAGGAGGCCAAGCAGCTTGCCGCGCTCGACGACGAGACGTTCGCCCGTCGGTGGACGGCGTTTGTCCGCGACGAGCCGGTCACGGGGCCGGTGCCGCGTCGCGTGCAAGCGCTCGCCTTCCGCTCACCGAGAGTAGCGGGCAGGGCTGAGGCGGTCTGCCGGCTGATGCTGGAGGAACCGGCCCGGTTCCTGCCGGCGGCCGAGGCCGGAGAGCGCCGTAAGGCGCGCGATGCCCGGGTGAAGGAGTTCCGCGACCGGGTCGTGGTCGAGGCACGCTTCCTGCGGTACGGCATCCAGTACGCCGAGGCGCGCCACGGCCGGATGCCGAGTGAACCGAACGTCCGGCTGCGCGCGCTCCGTCTCCTCGGCGAGCAGCACCCCGAGGAGCTGTCGAGTCTCCTGCGCCAGGTCCGCGCGGAGCTGACGGAGGGGAAGAAGCAGGCGCGCCGAGACGCGCGCGCGGTGCGTCGGGCCGCGGGGCAGGGCGCGCCGTAGGGCCGCGCGGCACGGGCCGGATCGAGAGAAGAGGGCGCGCCTGGGGCGCGCCCTTCGTCGTCTCCGGGCGCGCGCGATCGGCGCGTCCTGGCGCGCCGCGGGGCGCGCTCGAGGGGAACAAGCGCGCGCCCGACCGGTGCCACGCGCCGCGCGGCGCGGTCTGTCCGCGCGGACGACAGCGCGCTCGAAGACCCGCGCCATACTCACCGCGCGCCTCCACCTTGGGCCCGTTCCCCCGCGCGGGGCAGGCGCGCGCTGTCCATCCGGCCAGCATGCCTCGGTGAATTCGCAGGTCACAGGGCGCGCCATCGGTCCCGAGGGGAGCGCCGTCCTGAGCGCGCCATGCCGCGCGGCCTCATAGGGGCGGGCGCGCACCGGTCGAGACCAGACGCGCCGCGCCGCGCGGATCGGTGGGCGCGCCCCGCGCCGATGGGGC
>NZ_JBHWJI010000046.1:0-83067 GCF_042731515.1 Streptomyces sp. NPDC059850 | reverse complement strand
GAGACAACACGACACGCCATCACTGCCGCACGAGAAACGGACTATGCCTGACCAGCAGAAACGCAGCAGTCACGCTCGGAAAGACAACGGCTTCTTACGCGGACCTCCTCCTGGACGGGCTCGCCAAGGCGGACGGCGACTGGGGGCTCGTCATCGCGCCACACCCGGCGCAGGGAGCCGACGCCTTCGCCGCTCTGGTGAAACGGGACGGCGGACCGCCCGTCGCGGTGGCCGATCCCCGGGTCGGTGCGCGAGGCTGCCTCGCAGGCGCTGACGCCCTGGCGAGCGCGTACTCGACGTGCGGGATCGAAGCCGCGCTGCTCGGGGTCCCGGCCCTCGAAATCGGCCCGCCGGGTGAACGCACGCTGGGCCTGGCCGGTCACGGTCTCGCGATCCGCTGCCTTGACGCCGGTGGCGTCGCCGAAGCGCTTTCCGCACTGCGTGAACCGCGTGCGCCCATCCCGCAGACGGCCTTGGACGCGGTGTGCCGGTGGCGCGGCGACAGCGCGGCTCGGATCGCTCGCCTCATCACCGACCGCGCCGCATCCGCCAAAGGGTCGTGCAATTCCATCCACCAAGATGCGGGCGCCTCTGCGTCGCCCCAGGACGAAGGAGCATCCGTCCGATGACACGCCTCACCGCCGACAGCATGGCCGAGCTGTTCTCCGGCGCCGTCACGCTGGCCAAGTCCGGCGAGAAGGTCAGCCCCCGGGGCATGGCCACCCGCGAAGTCCGTGACGTGCACCTGCTGCTCACCCGGCCGCGCGCCCGCCTGCTCTACGCACCGCCGGCCCGAATCGTGAACCCGGCCTTCGCGGTCGCCGAGACGGTTTGGCACCTGTCCGGATCCGACGCCTCGTGGATCTTCGACTACAACGAACGGCTGCGGCAGTTCGCCGACGACGGCGTCCTCCGCGGTGCGTACGGACCCAGGATGCGGAACTGGGCCAGCAAGGTGGACCAACTGGCCCGCGTCGTGGAGATC
Organism: Streptomyces sp. NPDC059850; assembly: GCF_042731515.1. Taxonomy (NCBI): domain Bacteria; kingdom Bacillati; phylum Actinomycetota; class Actinomycetes; order Kitasatosporales; family Streptomycetaceae; genus Streptomyces; species Streptomyces sp. NPDC059850. Next base: position 82,082 of record NZ_JBHWJI010000046.1, on the reverse strand, counting down.
CTCAGGGAGGACCCCGACTCCCGGCGAGCCCTGATCCAGCTCTACGACCCGGCCCAGGACGCCGCCGGGCACAAGGACGTGCCCTGCACCCTCGGTTTCCGGTTCCACCTGCGTGCCGGCCGCCTGCACATGGCGACCATGATGCGCGGCCAGGACGTGTGGATCGGCATGCCGTACGACGTGTTCTTCTACACCGTGCTGCACGAGCTGGTCGCCGGGTGGCTCGGCGCGGAGCTGGGCGAGTTCCACCTGCACGTCGGCTCGTTGCACATCTACGACCAACACGTCGAGCAGGCCGAGCTACTGACCTCGCTCTCGGCGAGCCCGCCCATGCCCGACCTGCGAACGCCCTGGACGGGCTTCGCCGGCCTGCTCGACCAGGTCGAGGCCCGCGACGTGACCGGCCACCCCGGCTGGGACGCGATGGCCGAGACGCTGCGCAGTTACCGGCTGTGGAAGGACGGCAAACGCGAGCAGGCGGGGCGGGCGGCCGACAGGATCGACGGACCCCTCGGCCAGGCCCTCACCGCCTGGTACGGAGAGCTGAAGCGGCGCTCGACCAAGCGCGCCGCGACGGCCGGGGCAAGGTGACCGCCGCCATGAAGCGCACACCTTCCGTCGTCCTGGGCCTGTGCTCGTACACCCACGACTCGTCGGCCGCCCTTCTCGTGGACGGTGAACTCGTCGGCTTCGTCGAGGAGGAGCGCCTCTCCGAGCAGAAGCACACCAAGCTCTACCCGGCCCGCGCCATCGGGTGGCTGCTTGACCAGGCCAAGCTGAGCGCCGCCGACGTGGACGCCGTCGCCTACAACTTCCAGCCTTCCCGCTACCTCGCCGAGTCGCCCGCCGCCCTGCGCCTGGCGCTCTCGCCGACGACGCGCGACCGGAGCTTGGCCCGTGCCCACGGGTTCGCCAAGGTGGCCGTGCGTACCCGGCAGCGGCTGCGTGTCCTCGGCAGCCAATTCCCGTCTGCCCACGTCACCCCGGTCCTGCACCACCGCGCCCACCAGCTCACCGCCTTCGCCGCCTCCGGCTGGGAGGAAGCCGCCGTGCTCGTGGTCGACAGCCTCGGCGAGCGGCAGACCACCACCATCGCCCGTGGCTACGGCACTCATCGCCCCCGCGCCCGGACCCTGGAAGCGATCAACGACCCGGCCTCCCTGGGATACGTGTACGGCGCTGTCACCGAGCACCTCGGCTGGCGCCGGGGCGATGAGGAAGGCACCGTCATGGCGCTGGCCGCCCTCGGCGCCCCCGCTCGCTTCCGCCACCTGTTCGCGAGGGCCGTCCGCACGACGGCTACGGGCTTCCACATCGATCCCGGCTACTTCCCCACACGCACCCTCACGTCGGGATACCAGAGGACATCGCGGCGGTTCGTCAACGAGACCTGCCCCGAGCGGCACCCGAGCGAACCGCTCACGGACCTCCACCGAGACCTGGCGGCTGCCCTCCAGGAGCGGACCGAGCAGGTGATGGTGCACCTCGCCCGCCGCGCCCGTGTCCTCACCGGCTCCCGACGGCTGTGTGCGGGAGGCGGTGTCGCCGCGAACTGCGTGAGCATCGGGAAGATCATCGAGTCCGGCATCTTCGACGAGGTGTTCGTGCCGCCGGCACCAGGTGACGCCGGAACCGCGATCGGCGCCGCCCTCGCCGTGCACGTCGATCGGGGCAGCCCTCGCCCGGTCGTCGGCATCGCCCGCAGCTGCTACCTCGGCCCCTCCTACGAGGACCAGCCCCTCGACCTGACCCCCTGGCCCGGCCTCCACCAGAAGACCCTGGGCATCGAGACCGCCGAGTTCCTCGCCGACCAGCTCGCCCACGGCACGATCGCCGGACTGTTCCAGGGTGCCGTCGAAGCCGGGCCGCGCGCCCTGGGCAACCGCTCGATCCTCGCCTCCCCGCTGGAGCCCGGCGTCGTGAAGCGCCTGAATGCCACCGTGAAGTTCCGCGAACCGTTTCGGCCCTTCGCCCCCATGGTCCCCGCCGAGCGCGCTGACGAGTTCTTCACGCTCGGCCAGCCGGCGCCGTACATGTCCATGGCCTCCGGGGTGACGGACAAAACGCGCGAGCGTGTGCCGGCCATCGTGCACGCCAATGGCACCTCTCGCCTGCAGACCGTCACCAGGTCACAGAACCCCTTCGTGCACGAGGTCCTGACCGCCTTCGGCCGCCGGACCGGCGTGCCCGTGCTGATCAACACCTCCCTCAACGTCAAGGGAAAGCCGATCTGCGGGACACCCGAGATGGCCCTGGACTGCCTGGCCAACTCCGGACTCGACGCCCTGCTCCTCGAAGGGCGGTGGATCACCAAGTGAAGATCGGATACAGCTTCTGGGGCTTCCTCGGCAACGGGGTCACCGACACCCCGGACGGGGGCCGCAGCCACCGCCGCCCCTTCATCGACGCCCTCAGCACCCGCGGGCACAACATCGTCTTCCTCCAGGCCGACCGCGACCGCCTCGAAGCCGGCGACGACCTCGGCGACGCGTACACCTTCGACGACGGCACCCCCGGCATCGACGTCCTGTTCCTGGAATGGCGCTGGGCGATCCCCGGCCGCAACACCACGGTCTGTGGGACCGAGGGGCATACCTGCGACCTCCACCGTCAGGCCCAGCTCATCAACCACTACACGGTGCGGCAGCGTACGCCCACCGTGATCTGGGACAAGGACCGCACACTGCGGGCCGAGAGCGTGTGGCGACGTTCGGCCCACACCCTCGTCTGCGAGGCCGCGCTCGCCCCGACCCACGGCGCACGCTCCCTACTCTTCCCCGTAGCCGAGGACCTCATCGCCCAGGCGGACCCCGTGGCCCTCGCGGCACAGCGGCGGGACCTCGTGCTCGGCTACGTGGGCAACCAATACGACCGCGACGAGCCCTTCGAGCGCTTCTTCGCCCCGGCCGCCGCCCGCGTCGATCACCTGGTCGCCGGAAAATGGACGAAGACCGACCGCTGGCCGCACGTCCGCTTCGTGGGCCGGATCCCGTTCGAGGCCGCCGTCGGCGTCTACGGCCGGTCTCTGGCCACTGTGCTCATGCTGCCCGAGCGGTACGCAGCCGTCGGGCAGATGACCCAGCGCATCTTCGAGGCCGTGCTCGCAGGGTGCCTGCCGCTGGCCCCGGCGGACATCCGCTTCGCCGACCGGTTCGTCCCGCAGGAGCTGGTCGTGCGCTCCGGCCGAGACGTGCTCGAATGCCTCTCCTACCTCCGCGAGATCGCCGGCACCCAGCAGCACGCCGACCTGATCGCCGCGTGCGTGGACCGTCTGCGCCTGTTCGGCCTGAGCAAGCAGGTCGACACGCTGGAATCCGTCCTGCACGGGCTCGTCGGGACCACCGCGATCGAGCGGGGAGCTGCCTGATGCAGACCGCTCGATCGACCACGGCGCGCGGACCCTCCGGGCGCGTCCCGGAGGATGGGTCCGCCGGACACCCGAACCTCTCTACGCTGGAGCACCATGAAGAAGGTCGCCATCGTCGGCTGCGGAGGCAGCGGCAAATCCCACGTGGCCCGCGAACTGGGCACGATCCTCGACGCCCCGGTCACGCATCTGGACGCCGCGTTCTACGACGACGACTGGAACGCCCTGCCCATGGACAAGTTCACCGAAGTGCAGCGGGAGCTGGTCGCGCAGCCGCGGTGGGTGATCGACGGAAACTACAACTCGACGCTGCAGGTGCGGCTCGAAGCCTGCGACACGGTGGTCCTGATGGACGTGTCGACGGTAGCGGCGCTGTACGGGATCTTCTCCCGGCAGATCCGGCACGGGGCCGGGCACAAGGGCAACGGGGTGCACAACCGCATCCACTGGGGCGTGATCAAGTACGTCGCTACGTACCGGCGCAAGATGCGGCCGCGCGTGATGGCGAAGATCGAGGAGTTCGGCTCCCGCGCCGACGTGGTGCTGCTGGCCAACCGGCGCCAGACGCGCCGCTGGCTGCAGAAGGTGGCCGCCGAGCAGTCCTGAACGGCCCGCGCCCCCGGGGAGGGGGTGCGGCATGAACGAGCCCAACCCGTTCCTGGACCCCGCCCGGCAGCAGGAGCTGTACGGACACGCCTCGCGGCTGGCCGGGCGCACCAGCGCCCTGATGCGCGCCAAGACCGCCGGACACCCCGTGCCCGAGACGATCGTCAGCCTGGTGCAGACCCACCACGCCCGGCCGGACCGGCTCGGCGTGGTGCTCGACATCGGCTGCGGTCGCGGCACGAGCAGCCTCGTCCTTGCCGGGCAGCTCCGGCCACAGCGCGTCGTCGGCCTGGACGCCGCCCCCTCCCTGCTGGCCCATGCCCGCGAGCGCGCCCAGGACCTGGCCGACATCACGGTGGACTTCGTCGAAGGCGACTTCCACGATCTCCCGCTGCCTTCCGGGTCGTGCGACGTTGCCGCCGCCGCGTTCTGCCTCTACCACTCGCAGCACCCCGAGGACGTCATCGCGCAGATCGCCAGGGTCCTCGCCCCCGGGGGCCTGGCCGTGCTCGTCACCAAGGGCCTCGACAGCTATCAGGAGATGGACCAGCTGGTCGCCGCCGCCGGGCTCGATCCACGGGCCGTGCAGCACGACAGCCTTTACACCGCAGCCCACAGCGGCAACCTCGCCGACCTGGCCGCCTCCTCGCTCGACGTGATCGCCGTCCAGGACGAGGAACACGCCTTCACCTTCGACGGCCACGACCACACAGCGCAGTACCTGGCCACCAACCCCAAGTACGAACTCGCGCCCGGCCTGTACGGCAACCCCGGGGCCTTGGCCGCAACCCTGCACGAGTTCCTTCCCGACCAGCCGCTCACCACCAGGTCCCGCATCACCTTCGTCGTCGCCCAGCCGAACGAAGGGCGGCCGACATGAGCCTCACGCCGTTCACCAAGCACTACCCGACACCGGAACGCGCGGCGGGGGCTGTGCGCCACTACCGGTGGATCAACGAGCACGCAAAGCCGCTGCGGCAGCCGGCACTCCACGCCATCGGACCCGACAGCCTGACGTTCGAACGGATCGAGGGCCGCTCCGTACGCCCCGAGGACCTCCCGCGCGTGGCAAAACTGCTGGGCCACGCCCACGGTGCCGCCTGGTCCAGCGACCTGCAGTCCGCGTCGCTGGGCACCCCGCACCGCTTCCAGGACGGCACGGCGTTCGGCGGCTACCTCGACCTCCGGGAGATCGCGCTCCGGCGTCGCCACGAGCAGGGCTACCTGCCGAACAAGGTGACCTTGTACGCGATGCTCGGCCTGCTGGAAGAGACCGCCCAGGGGCCGTTCGCCTTCTACAAGGACAGCAACCCGCGGAACTTCATCATCACCAGCACGCAGGACATCGTCACCGTCGACACCGACGACCTGTCCCTCGCCCCGATGGGATACGACCTCGCCAAGCTCATCGCGACGCTCCACCTGACGTACGGACCGCTCACGGACCAAGCCGTCAACGCTGCCCTGCTCGCGTACAACGCAGCGGCCGGAAGCCACAACGCCCGGCTCGGGACCACAGGCCGCGAACGACTCGGCGACTTCCTGGCTCTGCACGCCGTCCTGAACGCGCCCTACGTCGGGCGCAACGGTTACCGCTACAGCTGGCCGCTCCGCTCCCACCTCCGAGGAGCCTCATGATCATCACTGAACTCGTCTTCGTACGGCACGGCCAGGCCCAGTGCAACGCCGACGGCGTTGTCGGGGGCCCGCGCACCTGCACCGGCCTGACCAACCTCGGGTACGCCCAGGCTGAACAGGCCGCACGCCGCCTGGCTACCGAACACCTGATGAAGCCCTTCGACGTGGTCTTTGCGGGCCCGCGGATCCGTCTTGTCCAGACCGGCGAGATCATCGCCCAGACGCTGCAGATCCCACTGCACCACGACGATCGTCTCGACGGCCCGGTCCACGGCGATGCCGACGGCAAGCCCTGGGATGCGGTGAAGACGGCCGCCAACGGCGGACCGCATGCGCATCCCGACACTCCCTGGGCCGCTGGCTCCGACACCTGGAATGGGTTCCTGGAGCGTGCCAGCAGGAACCTGAACCAGCTCATCGGGGACAACCAGGGGAAGCGCATCGTGTTCGCGGCCCACGGGGAGACGGTTATCACCGCACACACTCTGCTGCTCGGCATCCCGATCGGCTCGCCGGCCGGTTTCACCCACAACCACGCTTCCATCACACGCTGGCAGCACCACCGCAACCGCCTGGGCCAGACCCGCTGGATGCTCGACCGGCACAACGACACCGAGCACCTCAGTCTCCTCACGCCGGAGCCGACTCCGTGATCGCGACATCGGACGACCCCCGGATCCGACTGGCGCACCACTTCCTCGGCGCGGTCGAGGTCGCACCCGGCCCTCTGCTTCCGCCCCGGGCCCTGCGTGTGGTGAGCGGCGACGGGCGTCACTTCGTCGCCAAGCAGCACGCAGAGCGAGACCGGTACGCAGGGGAACTCCACGCCTACCGGGCATGGGTCACCCACCTGACCCGCCACGCGCCGAAGCTGGTCGGCCGTGACGACGCCACCCGCACCCTGCTGCTGACCGCCCTCACAGGCGATCGGGCGGACACCGCTGCCCCGGGATCACCCGAGGAGGAACTGGCCCACCACGAGGCCGGCCACGTCCTCGGCAAGCTCCACCGGGCCACCGCCATGCCCCAGGGCGGCGCCGCCGGCGCAGCGCTCGCCGAGCGCTTCCAGAGCTGGATCGTTCGGGCCGTCCACGCCGACCTGATCGACACGGCCGAGGAGAACCTGCTGAAGCACCACGCGGCCATCCTGGGAAACAGCGGCATGGACAGTGCGGTCTGCCATCTCGACTACCAGCCGCGCAACTGGCTGATAGGCGACACCTTCGGTGTCTGCGACTTCGAGCACATGCGACACGACGCCCGTGTCCGCGACTTCGCACGGCTCGAATTCCGACGCTGGCAAGCCGCATCCCACCTCCGTACGGCTTTCTTCGACGGCTACGGGCGTGCGCTGAACGACACCGAGCGTCGCCTCTTGGAGTCCTTCGGCGCCATCGAGGCGGCCACGGCCCTGGTCAAGGGCCATCAGGAGAACGACCCCACCCTCAGCGAGCACGGCAGAACCGTCCTGTCCCGGCTCACCTGACCTTCCTCTTCGACGACACCTTTCTGGAGATCCCCGTGCCGCAGCACGAGCAGTCCCCGATCACCGCTGCCCCCCGTCGGGCCGTGGTGACCGGCTCCGCCGGATTCATCGGCTCCCACCTCGCACACGCCCTCGTCCGGGCCGGTACCACCGTGATCGGCGTGGACCGCCGAGACCCGTCCACCGACCCTACGGCCGTCGCCAACCTCGCTACGCTGCGGGGGCTCCCGGGATACCACCACGTCATGGCCGACCTCCTCCACTGCGCGATCGACCCTCTCCTGATCGAGGCGGACGTGGTCTTTCACCTCGCCGGAATCCCCGGCGTACGGCCCTCCTGGGGACCGCAGTTCGGCGACTACCTCGCGTCCAACGTGCTGGCCACCCACCGAGTCCTGGAAGCCTGCACCCGCATCAGTGTCCCCCGACTGGTCGTCGCCTCCTCCTCCAGCGTCTACGGTCCGACCGACGGCGGCGCGAGCCTCGAGGCCGACCGTCCGAAACCCGCCTCCCCTTACGCCGTGACCAAACTGGCCGAGGAACAGCTCTGCCTCGCCTACGCCGAGCGCCCCATCGGCCCCAGCGTCGTCGCCCTGCGGTACTTCACCGTCTACGGTCCCCGGCAGCGCGCCGACATGTTCACCCACCGCGCCCTGCACGCCGCCCTGACCGGACAGCCGCTTCGTCTGTACGGAGACGGCCACCAGCGACGCGACTTCACCTACATCGACGACGTGGTCGCCGCCACAATCGCCGCCGTCGTGCCGACCGCCCAGGGTGCCATCAACGTCGGCGGCGGATCGAACGCATCGCTGCTGGACGTGATCAACATCGCCACCAGCCTCACCGGCCGCGACATCCAGCTCCACCAGGACCACGCCCGCAACGGTGACGTCCCCCTCACCCGCGCCGACCCCAGCCGCGCCCGAGAAGTCCTCGGCTGGCAGCCGCGAGTCGACCTCCACCGCGGGCTGCGTGCCCACATGCAGGCGCTGGCCGCCCAGGTTCCGGATTACAGCCGGGCCGCGTAGCCCTGCGGCTCGGAGCCCGAGAGGAGTGGTAATGGAAAGTCCCGAGCGAGCGCGGCTGGACGCCTTCTTCCGGCAGATCACCGCGCAGTTCCCCGCCGGCGAGACGATCACGACGCTGGTCATCACACACCTGCTCCCGGAAAGACCGGCATTCCTGCGCGCTATGGCAGCGGTGTCCACGGTCGGCGCCGTACTGCCCAAGCCCCGGTCGATCCACCAGCCGACCCTCGACGCCGTCCGTCGCACCCTCCCGGTCCACGACTTGACCCGGGAGCGGTTCACCGACGAGACGCAGGCCCTGGACTACCTGGAGACCACGGCCGGTGGCCGGGACGTCGTCATGGTGGACATCGGCGGCTACTTCGCGGCGAGCCTCGACACCCTCGTAAGCAAGTTCTCCGGCAGCATCCTCGGCGTCGTCGAGGACACCGAGAACGGTCACCAGCGGTACGCGGCCCTCGACTCCCTGCCGTGCCCGGTCGTGTCCGTGGCCCGCTCCCCGCTCAAGGACTGCGAAGACCACCTCGTCGGCCGGTCGATCGTCTTCTCCACCGATGCCCTCGTCCGCTCTCGTGGAGACATCCTGACCAGCCGCAACGCATGCGTCATCGGCTTCGGCAAGATCGGCCGCGCCATCGCCCAGACCCTTCGCGCCCAGGACCTGCGCGTCACCGTGTACGACAGCGACCCAGTAAAGCGGGTGCAGGCGCACTCCCTCGGCTTCCGCACCAGTGCGTCCACCACCGAGGCCGTGCGCGACGCGCGACTCGTTCTGTGCGCCACCGGCAATCTCGCCCTTCGGCATGAGGATTTCGCCGCCCTACGGAACGGCGCGTACCTCGGATCAGTGACCTCTTCCGAGGACGAACTCGAACTCGGCAGCCTTCACGACCTCTACGAACGCCACCCAGTCGGCGCCCAGTTGACGCGATACGAGGTCACTGGCCACTACTTCTACGTTCTCGCCGACGGGGGTGCCGTCAACTTCGTGCACGGCGCCGCCGTCGGCGCCTACATCCACCTCGTCCAGGCCGAGATACTCGCCGCCACCGCCGCACTCAGCCACGCCCGCTTCCAGACCGGACTACACGAGATGCCGGCGGCCGACCGCGACACCATCGCCAAAACTTGGCTCCGCCACTTCGAAAGGTGACCCCGATGCCTCCCTCCGTCGACCACGTCCGCTCTGTCACCGAGGCGTACCTCGCCCGCCACCCGGACGAACGTGATTCCCTCACCCTGCTGTTCGCCGTGCTCGCCGCCACGGACGACCCCACGAGCCGCAAGACGTTTCCCGCACACGTGACCTGCAGCGCCATCCTCATCAACGGCGAACGGCGCGTGCTGCATATCGTGCACAAGGCGTCCGGGAAACTGCTGGCGCCCGGCGGGCACAACGAACCGGCTGACCGGCACCTGCGCGACGCCGCCCTGCGCGAACTGCACGAGGAGGCCGGCATCCCGCCCAGCGCCGTCGTCCCCCTCTCCGGCTACGAGGACGTTCCCCTCGACATCGACGTGCACACCATCGACGCGAACCCCTCGAAGGACGAGCCGACCCACCACCACGTGGACTTCCGCTGGGCCTTCCACCTCGGCGCAGAGCACGCGGTGACGCTCCAAGAAGAGGAGGTCGACGGCTACGAATGGCGGCAGTTCGCGAGTGCCGCTTCACTCACCGTCCGCGCCAAGCTCGCCCTGCTCTCCTGAAGTGTCCACTCCGACCCGACCATCAGGAGGGCGCCGTGGCCGCCACCACAGCCCAGCCGACCGGCGCCAAACCGCGCCGGCACATCGCCGTCATTCCCTGCCGCTGGGGTGCTTCGCGCTTCCCCGGCAAACCACTGGCCATCCTCGGCGACAAGCCGCTGCTCTGGCATGTCCACCAGCGCTGCCTGGAGGCCAAACGTCTCGACAGAGCTGTCGTGGCGACCGACGACGAACGCATCGAAGCGGCGTGCCGCCAACTGGGCATCGAGTGCATCCGTACCGGAGAGCACCTCACCGGCACCGATCGCGTCGCGGAGGTCTCCGAGCGCCTGCCGGCCGAGGCGTACATCAACGTCCAGGGCGACGAGCCGTTCATCTCGCCGACCGCCATCGACGACATCTCCGAGGCCCTGGAGTACAGGCCGCCGGGCACGCTCGCCGTAAACGCATATGCCGAGCTGCACGACCCGGGCGCCGTCCTCGACCACGACGTCGTCAAGGTTGTTGTCTCGGCCCAAAGCAAGGCTCTGATGTTCTCGCGCCAGCCCATCCCCTATCCCAAAGGTGACCGCGCGAAGTACCTACGTCAACTGGGTCTGTACGGCTTCACCGGCCCGGCTCTCCAGCACTTCCTACGACTCCAGCAGGGGCCCTTGGAGCGCGCCGAGGGTGTGGAGATGCTGCGCTTCGTCGAGCACGGCCACGCCGTGCAGATGGTCCCTGTCCTGGACGACGGTGTAGCGGTAGACACCCCAGAGGATCTGGCGCGAGCCGAGCGCCTCTTCAACCAGTACGGCGGAGCAGTCCTCACGCGTGGCACCGCAGGGCAGTCGCCTACCGACGAAGAAGACGCCGTCACCTGCAGCGGCGACGTAGAGGTCATCCGCTCCATGGTGCGATGACACCCTCGGCCGTCCCTCTGAGCAGAGATGCCAGGCGCTCGGCCAGCGCGAGCAAGCTCCGGTCCGCATAGGCCGGGCCTACGAACTGCACACCGATCGGGAGGCACTCGGGGTTGCGCGCAAAAGGACCAAGCTGGGCAGACCGACGTGGCTGGGGAGATTGGCCCAGCCGGTCTGGTCGAAGAAGCTCCGTCCGACGCCTTCGACCGTGAGAGAACGGCTCCCGGCTGGGCGGTGCACAACCGCAACAGCCCTCGATCTCGCTGACCGGCTGTTGGAACGGCATCATCGCCCGGCGCATGCGCCGTTGCTGAGGGTACTCATTTGGGTAGTCTGGCAAGTCGGGGCAGGGTGAGCCATCAGGGTCGGGAGGCGTCGGTGGGGCGTGACATGGGGGAGCACTACCAGAATCTCGCCAGCACGTATGACGACAACTGGGTCTACAGTCCAGCCTTCGTGGGGTGGATGTCGGAGCGCATCGCCTCGGCGCTGGAGCTGTCCGCGAACGACCGTATGGCGGATATCGGGTGCGGCACCGGCCTGTTCGCCGGCGGCATAGCGGAGGCTCTCCGCCCGCACCAGCCTGTGTTGTGCGTGGACCCTTCGGCGGCGATGCTCGATCAGCTTCCCTCGTCTCCGGCTCTGTCACCGCTGAGGGCATCGGCCGAGGAGATCGCTGACCAGACGGTGCCCCTGCCCTATGAGCGGCTGGACGCGATGTGGCTGAAGGAGTCGGTGCATCACGTCACCGACCCCGCCACCACCCTCAGGGGATTGGCCCGACTGCTCGCGCCTGGCGGACGGCTGCTGGTGGCGATGTTGCCACCACGATCGACTACCCGCTGTTCGCTGAAGCCCTCAAGCGGTACGAGGAGCTCCAGCCCGACCCCGCTGCCATCGCCCGGCACCTGTCCGATGCGGGGCTTCGGGCCGAGCTGACCTTCGTGGAGCATGAGCTGCGCCTGGAGCGGGAGCGGTACTTGGCCATGGTCAGGTCCCGGTACATGTCCGTGCTGTCGACCTTCAGTGATGAGGAGCTCGACGCCGGGATCGAGGAGATCCGGGCCCGCCATCCGGAACCAGAGTTCGTCTTCGCCGACCGCTTCGCGTTCGTCCTCGGCGTCCGCGAGGACTCCACTGGTACCGTCGACTCCGGCGGAGGTGCCCGGTGACCGCTCCGGTGGACGAGCGACTGCGCCGGTTACGGCACGAGCTGGACGATCACTCCCGGGTCGCGGAGCATCTGGGGATCGATCTGGAGCGCCCGTTACGGTCGCTGGACGATGGCTATCCGGAGAACGCCATCGCTCTGGTCGGCAAGATCACCGAGAAACTGCTCAAGCAGCTGTGGCGCCACCATGAGGTGGTCGGCGCCCCGTCCGGCCGCATGCTCAGCGAGCTGATCAAAGGCTGCCGCCCGCACATCCGCAGCACCACGGTCCTCAACGCGCTCGCCGACATCCAGCGCCTGCGCAACCGCTCCACCCACGACGGCTACGAGATCGCCGAGGAAGACGGCCTGCTCGCCGTGCGCCGCCTGGTCGACGTACTGGCCTGGTTCACCAGCACCGCCAGCCCTGCCCTGACCGGGGACGATCCGCGGATGGCGCCCGAAGTCGCGCGCCGGGTGGAGTTCCTCGCGGGCCTCTACCTGACGCTGGGCTACCGGGTCTCCAAGCGGTTCGTCCTCTCCACCGAGACCGTCTACCAGCTGTTCTGCCGGGAATCCGGCGTACGCCTGGAGTACGTCGAACTCCTGCTGTCCAAGGACGCCGCCGAGCTGCGCAACGTGCTGGAGACCACCGGCGGCGAGCTGCTGAAGACGCGGCTGCCCAAGCTCACCCGGTTCGTTATCGTCGACGACGCGGTGGACCAGGTCCGCCCCCTGCTGGGGCAGGATTACCGGATCGTGGGCTACGAAGGCTTCATCGACACCATCGTCGACCTTCACACCCACCTGGCCTCCTGCGCGACTGCCGCGCCGCAGATGCCGAGCAAGCGTCTGCCATTGCCCGGCGCCCTGCTCACCAGCGACCCCCACACGGGCGAAAGCCGCATCAGTGAGGTGGAAGACGCCGAGCCGCTGTTGGCCCGGCTCATGCAGGAGTCCGCCAACGTGCTGGTCATCGGCAAGCCCGGAAGCGGCAAGAGCACCCTGCTGCGCGCCCTGGTCAACGACACCCCCGCTACGGCCCGACGTTTCCGCTTCTACTTCGACCTCGGCCTGATGCCCAAGGACGAGACCTTCGCCGAATACGTGGCCCGTATCCTGGCGCCTTGCATGCCGCGCGAACGCGCACGCGCCTTCGAACTGTTCCTGTATCTGATCCGCTCCGGCTCGGCGCTATGCGTCCTGGATGCCGTCGACGAGGCCGTCGACGAGCCCAGCCCCGAGGGGTTCCTGCGCTTGTTCGCGGACCTGGCCTCGGTGCTGTCGGCCGAGTCCTCCGTCGTGCTGAGCTCCCGGGTCTCCTTCCTCGCCGACTCCCCGCAGATCCGGCGGCTGCTCGACTGCTCCAGCGCGATATCCGAGCAACTGGTCGAGCAGATGTACGCCAACGGCGTGGACCCCCAGCGCGTTCCCCGCTTCAGCATGCTGCGCCTGACCGACGCACCCACCGACAGCGACCCCACCCCGGATGCCGGCGCTGCCGTTGCCGCCACGCCGCTGGCACGACGTCTCCAGACCTCCCTGGACATCGCGGGGACCCCAACGGTTGCCGAGCTGATCGGCGCCCACATCGACCACGTCCTCACCGACACCGGGCTGGCGCCCCTCGCCCCGGCCCTCGCCGATACCTGTGGTCGGGCCTTCCTGGAGGACCGCACGGTCTTCAGCCTGCTCGAACTCCACAACGCGCTCGGACCGCAAGCCTTCGACGGCGGCCGGATCACCTCCGGAGCCTTCCGCCTGAGCCCGCTATTCCGTCCCGCCGGTCCCGAGGCACTGGCTTTCATCCACTCCGCCTACCAGGAGCTGCTCGCCGCCCGCTACCTCAGCACCCCGGTCGGCCGCGCACAGGCGGCCGACCCGTCCGACGCCCCCTACCTGACCGAACAGGTCCGCGCCTTCCTCGCCGCACACTCCACCTTCCCCGCGCACCCCACTCCGACCGAGGACTGCGTGCTCCACCCCGGGGTTTACCTCGTCGGTCCCGCCGAACGGCTGCTGCTGCGCCGCGTCCGTCACCCGGTCCGGTTCGACCGCCACCCGGTCACCGTCGCCCGCTACCGCCCCTTCCTCCAAGCGCTGCGCCCCGACGGGACCTCACCGTGGGACCACCCCGACCAGCCGCCCGGTACCACCCACGCCGCTTGGACCGAGCGGTTGCGCGTCCCGGACTACTACGACGACCCCCGCTACGACGACCACCCGGCCATCTGCGTCAGCTGGTGGGCCGCGTACGCCTTCGCCGCCTTTGAAGGCAAGCGCCTTCCCACCTCCCTGGAATGGGAAGCCGCCGCCTGTGGCACCGACGGCCGCCTCTTCCCCTGGGGCGACACCGCCGACCTGCAAGCGGTGAACTGCGCCGACACCTGGGCCGGCCGTCCACTGGTCACCTATCAGGCGTGCAAGGAAGAATTCGACCGCGGCGGCCTGGGCCACGCCTGGGTGACCCCGGTCGACGCCCACCCCGCCAACCTTTCCCCCTATGGGATCGCCGACATGGCCGGCAACGTCTGGGAGTGGACCTCCACCAGCGTGGGCGCCCCAGACGAGGCCGTCATCTGCGGCGGCGCGTTCGACAACCCTCTGCGCGCCGTCCAGGCCAGTGCCAAGGGTCTGTACCGCCGCTCCCGGGCAAGCAACGCCGTCGGCTTCCGCTGCGTCACCGAACTGCCTCCCACCACCGGTGACGACGCGAAGGAGGACCAGCACTCATGACGGCAGACCGCCAGCAGACTCCCGCCGCAGGCGACGCTCCCCGGTTTGGCCGCGTCGTCGGTCGCCGCCCCCACGGCGGTGGCATCCACGGCCGCGCCAGCAGCTACATCGTCCAGGACGACGAAGACGGCCGCCACTACACCTTCGACTACACCCACATCGTCACTGAAGGATTCCGCACCCTGTACACCGGCGAACGCGTCCGCTTCCACATCGCCGCCAACGACACTTGGCGGGCCGAATTCGTCATCCGGCTCAACCAGCCCTCCCCGGAGGCGTTCTACGAGTGAGGCGCACGCGCACTGTCCCCACCGGCGTCCGCCAGACCATCGCCGTCGTCCTGCCCGCACGCCTGCCCGCCGACCCACCCTGGCCCCAAGGCCCCCTGCCCTTCACCCACGGCGTCCGGACCACCACCACCGACACACGCCGCACCTACTTCACCCCGGCTGCCGCCAGCGTCCTCTACGGCACCTCCGAACACCCCACACGCTGGCACCGGCAGGTCCGTCACACCCACGGCCCCGTCACCATCGACGGCGTAGAACTCCTGCGCACCCCCACCGACGATGACGCCGACCGCGCCCTTGCCGTCCTCCACCTGACCATCACCGGTCCGGAACTCCTCAGCACACTCCGCTCCCTCGCCCGCCGCCCCGGAACCACCCCCTCACCGGTCACCGACCCCATACTCACCGCCCTCTTGCAGGACCACGCCCACGCCAGGCCGAACACACGCCTCGAAGGCCACGCCACCGTCGAGCCCGACGCCCTTCCCTACACCGTCGCCCTGCTCACCCCCGACCGACGCGCCCTGCCTCGCCTCAACCGCGGCCGGGACCACCGCCACTGGCCCGCGACCCAGCAATGGCTCTGGGCACTGGCCTCCCGCACCGACACCGACGACTACCCACCCGACCCCGCCACCGTCCCTCACCTCACCGGCAATGCCCTGCGCATCTCAGCCGACTGGAGCGCCCTCGTGCTCCGTCAGGGCGCGGCCTTCATCGGTCACCGCCGCGACCACGGGCCCGACGACCCGTTCTACGGCTACGCCGAACTCCACATGCGCAGCATCTACCTCGACGCCCTCCTGTTCGGCATGATCCAGCGCACCCACATCGACCACCTCACCGAAGACCTCGCCCAGGTTTTCACCGGCCCCGGCGAAGCCAACCGCCTCGCCGGTCTCGAACGCCGGATCGCCCACTTCCGCAGCACCTACTGGCGCCAGCACCTCACCACCCACGGCACGGCGAACGACCTCCTCATCGCCTACCAGCACCAATACCGCCTGTCCGACCGCTTCACCGAAATCCTCGCCGAGGCCGCCGACCACAACCGGCTCATCCAGACCCAGGAAAACCAGCAGATCAGCGGCGCCCTCGGCATCCTCACCATCCTCGGCCTCCCTCTCGGCACCGCTATGGGCGCACTCCAAGTCCTCGGCGACCAGAACCCCTGGCACCTCCTCGCCGCGACCACCGGTGCACTTGGCGCCACCGCCGCACTCCTCACGACCCGCTACGGCCGCCTCGTCCTCACCGCCCTCCGCGGCCGCTCCCACGCCGGTCGAGACCGCTGACTCGCACATGGGCTGGACCGCGAAGTGGTCCGGATTGCAGCGTGTCGCGGCCAACCGCGTTGCGCGTGGATCGCTTCGCACGAGAGGATGTTCGATGCACATGAGACATCAGTGAAGCGACCACAGACCGCAACGAACAGACATCGACGGTGCGCGGGGCGTCCGGGGGAAGATGCATGAAGTTCGACATGGGAAGTGAGACTCTGTCGAGTCTCGGTAAGAGCACAGTGGGGTCGAGTGACGACCTGGGGGCTCTGGTTCGGCTGCTGATCGCTGCGGCGGAGCCGCTGGAAGGGAAGTTCAACGGCCGCGGCAAGGCGGCGTTCGACTCGTTCAAGCTACACGCTGATGAAATCACCAGCGAGCTGAATGGTTCACTGCAGTCGATCCTGGGCGGCCAGTCGGGCATGGACACCGCCTTCGCCACAGGTGACCAGGAGCAGGAGGACAACGCCCACCAGCAGATATCCAGTGCCAACTTCGAGGCGGCCCGGTTCTCCGGGCGATAGGGGGGATTCCCGATGGGGCAAAGCCAAGACCGCAACTCGTATGACATGGGCGCCTCGGGGGAGGTGCAGGGCAGCCTCCAGGGGATCATCGGCCACCTCGAGCGGGTCCTCGCCGACCGGGACCGTGCGGTGAAGACAGCCATGGCGGACTTCAAGGCTGACGGTGTCTCGGATGAGTACCACAGCAAGGAAGTCCGCTGGAACCGTGCCGCGGACGCGGTACGGGAGATCATCGGTCTGGTGCGTTCGACGCTGGAACAGAATGACAGCACGGCGCAGTCGACGCTCGCCAAGGCCAAAGCTGCTGTAGACAAGATCGGTTGATCGCGCCCCGCTGGGCGGCGTGAGCACGTGCTGGGGCGGTAACTGGGGGGGATTGGGCATGTCTGGGTGGGACATCACCCCATCCGGGGTCGAGTTCGTGACCTCGCTGGTGGGCGACGCGATAGACGACATCGACACAGGCGTGAAGTCGTACGGAAAGAACGTGGAGAGCGCTGCCACTGCGGCCGGAACCATCAGTGAGCCCTACTGCGGGGCCCCTCGGACCGGCCCGGTGGGAGCAGCTCTGGCGCTGTTCATCGAGAAGACCACGCGCGAGGCGCTGTTCATCGGGGCGCGGGCGGCCAAGTCGGTGAACGGGGCTCGCGAGGCCACCGCGCTCTATGTCGCGGGGCATCACTGCATGGCCGCTGACGCGCAGCACAAGGCCCTGGCAGCACCGAAGATCGACTTGCCGGGCGACGACAAACGGGGTGGCGGCCACAAGTGAAGATGATCGAACCGGCGAGCATCCCTGAGTTCACCGGCGATCTGAGGCAGCTGGAGGACGACATCTCCGGGCTGCGCGGTGACGCGATCTCCATCCGCGACGGTGGCATGGACGTGTACTCCCGCTTCCAGATGCTGGAGGCCTACTACAAGGCACCTGAGGCGGACCAGCTCCTCTCCTCCACATGGCCGGTGGCCACGAAAGCCGACGCCTTCGCGAGCGACCTGGAAACGGTGGCCGACGCGCTGGACACGTACGCCTCCGAGATCCGCCCGCTGGTCAAGCGCCTGGCGCGGCTCAAGGCGGATGCGTTCACGTTCGTCGACAGCGTCGATGGTGACGACGACTGGACCGAGGACGAGGACAAGGTCAACCGCCACCAGCAGCTCTGGGACGACGTGAACGCCGCGGTCGCCGCCTTCCAGGAGGCCGAGCGCAAGGCCTCCACGACGATCTCCGGGCTGGTGGGCGGCCCGAAGTTCGTAGCGGACGACGGCAGCCATACGCAGAACCGCAAGAAGGTGATGTACGGCTATGACCTCGACGCTCTCGACCAGGCCAAGGAGCTCCCCTGGGGCAGCCCCGTCAGCCAGACCTACGACGCCCTGGACTTCGGCCACCACTTCAAGAGCTTCGTCTGGGACGGCATCGTCGTCGACAACATCTGGGGCGGGCTCAAGGGCCTGAAGACGCTTTTCGGATTCAACAAGGAAGCCGGAGAGGCCTGGAGCCATCTCGGAGACATCGCGGGCGGTATCGGCCAGTACACCATGAAGCCCTACGACATGCTCATGGACTGGACCATCGGGGAGGACGAGGAAAGTCCCGAGGAGACCCGGCAGAAGCAGGCCGCCAAAGACTTCGGCAAGTCCCTGGTCGCCTGGGACATGTGGGACAAGAACCCCGCCCGCGCCTCAGGAACCATAGTCTTCAACGCCCTCACCCTCGGCGCCGCTCCGGCCGCCCGCGCCATCAAGGGCGGCAAGGTTGGCGCGGCAGCCCAAGGCGCAGCCAAGATCGGCGAATATCTCGACCCGCTCTCGGCAGCCTTCAAGGTAGGAGGCAAAGCCACCAACTCCCTGCCCAAGCTGTCCGACATAACAGCCAACATCCGCGCTCTCGACAACGCACCCGGCTCGCAGCGTCTCCACAGCCAGATCGAACTCTCGGATGGCTCCCGGGTCCGTATTGAGGACGGCGCGTTCATCCGCGTCGACGCCGAGGGCAACCCCATCCACGACACGCCACGTCAGGAGCCGCGGGCGGATCAGCATGAGGCCGCGCCCGCGCAACGGGAGCCAGTCGCAGTCGGAGGCCGTTCGCATGCCGAGGCTGTGCATTCCGGGCAAGCCCCGGGTGATGGAACGGCCCCTGCATCTGGCAAGGTGCCCGACGGGAATCGCCATGATTCTCCAGGCCCGTCCGTGAACCGCGACGTGCCACACAGCAGCGGCCAGACAGGTGACAGCCATCCTGGTCCCAGCGGAGACGGTGGTACCTCGGGGGGGCATGGCAGCGATTCGACGCCAGGCCACAGCGGAGAAGGAAGAGATACAGGAAGCACTCCACCAGGAGGTGAGCCGTCCGGCGCGTCACCTGCTGAACATGTGAATGACCCGCCGCCCGAAATGACAGCAGCGCAGAAGGCAGCGCACTGGGGGCATCTGGAAGAAGTGGAGAAGCGAAGCAACGACGACTTCGACCATCTTCAACGGGATCCGGACAAGAATGGAGGGATCTCCGAGCCTTCGAAGGACGAAGCGAGAGTCGGTCTGGATCTACGCGAACAGGGGCGTCTTCCGGAAGACATTCGCCGCCCTTCCGAAGCTGACCGTGGGGAATTCTACTCGCCTAGCACCGGGAAGTACTACGACATCAAGGGTGTCCATTCCGACTGGCCTCCCTTCAACAACGTGCGCGACAAGTCCCAGCCCTTCCGAGGGGCATACAACCCAGCCAATAACGGCAAATGGGTCAAGAAGCTGTCGGAGCAGATCGCCGAGAAACATCGCACCGTTATCATTGATGTACGAAATGCAAATCAAGCGGCAATAGACGACGTTAAGTCCATTGTCCAGAAGAACGGCTGGGAAGAAAATGTCATCTGGTACCCGTAAGGGCTGGGCTCCAGGCCAGCTCCCTGGCGCTCCAGAAGCAGCGCAACGCCTGCTGGAGTGGCTACAGGAGGAGGAAGGCGGACTTGACGTCGTCGGGCTCGACTTGAGTGGCGCCGACCTGTCGCGAGGCGACTTCTCTGAGTCCTGGTTCACCGACTCCAGGTTGGTCAACGTAAAGCTGATCGGAGCCGACCTCTACCGCTCGGATGCACAGGGCGCAGACTTCACCGGGGCAGACCTCACTCGAGCATCCCTCGTACGGGTGAATTTTGACGACGCAGTTCTGCGGGGAGCCACTCTCGACGGGGCAGACCTCGTCAAGGCGTCTCTGTGTGATGTCGATGCCACAGGAGCAAGCTTTCGTGGTACGCAGTTCATGGGAGCGTCGCTACTCGACGTGGACCTCCGGGACGCAGACTTGACGGACGCAGTACTGCGAGAGAATTCCTTTAAGGTGGCAATGAACCATGCGACCAACCTTCAGGGAGTGTCTGGCTCAGTTTTTGGCCCCGTGAAGCTCTCCGAGCAAGACTCCGTTCGCGAGCTGGGCGGCGCCGCCTTGGAAGAATGGGTAAGGAAGAAGGGTGGCAACGTCCAGGTTATCACTGGAACTTGACCCCATGGCCGCGCGGTCGACGCTTGCTAGCGCCAAGGTTGCTGGTAGACAATATCGGTTGATCCGCCCCCGCCGGGTGCCGTGAGCACGTACTGGGGCGGTTACTGGGGAGATTGGGTATGCCTGGGTGGGACATCGCTCCGTCTGGGGTCGAGTTCGTGACCCCGCTGGTGGGCGACGCGATAGATGACATAGACACAGGCATGAGGTCGCACGGAAAGAACATGGAGAGCGGAGCCACTTCGACCAACACCATCAGCGAACCCTGCTGCGGGGCCGATCAACCCGGCCCGGTCGGATCTCGGCATGGCAACCCAGGTCCCGATGACGAGGGCTATGCGCACGAGCTCGGCGAGGAGCTGGCCAAAACTGTCTTGAGGCTGGAGCGGTCGCCGCGCTGGTTCGGAGGCGCGCTCGACAAGGCCGTACTCCATGTCCAGGCGCGTCTGACTGTGGACCCCAGCGCGTCTGAAATCGAGACCTGGGAAGCCGTGGTCTCGGCGATGCAGGTGGGTTGTGCGGTCTTCGCATCAGCGAGCGGACCCGAGGGCACCGTGCAGTGTCGCATCAACCATGAGATGCGGACCCTGCCCGCCACCGGGCCTCAGTCCTATGCCGACGCAGGCAATTGGCTGACAGCATTGTGGTTCTCCATCGTTTGTCGTGACCAGAAGCGCATGACCCAGCTCTGCGAGCTTCCGCTCGACTTCTTGCGTGCTTCGGGAGCGGAGTACGACGAGTACATCTACCACTGGGTAGACAGCCTGCAGTCCTACTGGCTGGAGCGGCCGGGCTTGGTCGACAAGTTGGTAGCCGCGATCGAGACGTCTGACCCGAGCATGGCGCGGATCGCCACACGAGAGCAGCTCAACAAGATTCTCTACCAGCCCATCAACCTCTTCCGCTGTTTCCTGCGCAAGGACCATGCCGCGTTCAACGGCGCGCTGCAGGAGGCACTGGAGCTGCACAAGTCGTACTGGACTGCCAACGAGGAGCGAGAGGACAGCCCCGCCGGATATCTGGCCCTCGGCCCGCTCGCCATCGCCTGCCTCGCCTACGATGCCGGGTTCCCCATTGAGGTTGAATCGGACTACCTGCCCAAGCATCTGCTCCAGCGCGACTGGCTGGGCGAATTCCCGACCTGACGCACGCACCCCCCCCCGTAAGAGGTAGTGAACGACCATGGCAGCGCAGGACTACGACAGCCAATTGCTGGAATCGGTGTCGGTGCGGCGCCGGCGTATGCGGGATGCCTTGTTGCTCGGAACGCAGCGGCAGCGGCGGTCGGTGGACGAGCGGCTGGGGAAGGTCGTTGCCGGGATGGTGATTGCTGGGGTGTTGTGTGCCGGGTGCGTGGGCTGGTCGTTCATTTCGCACCGGCTCGTCGGGCAGAGTCCGTATGGGCCTTCGGCACCGTCGACCGCGCCATCCGTGGGGACTTCGGCTCGATGATAGGTTCGAACGCGTGGTAGCAGCGGGGACGATAAGCGGTACGGGGCTAAGTCGGGTCACTCTCGTCGGTGAGCGGCGACGCATCGATCTTGTGCTTCCCTCCCAGGAACCGATCGGTCGGCTGCTGCCGGAAATTCTGCGGTTGCTGGGCGATGAGGTCGCAGCGCGGCCTTCGTCTCGGCATCTTGTCACCGCCAGTCGCTCGGCGTTGGCTCAGGACAGCACGCTGCAGTCGGCCGGGGTGCCGGACGGTGCAGTGTTGCGGCTGGTGCGTGTCGAGGACGCGCCGCCGGCGCCGGTGGTGCATGACGTCAGCGATGAGGTGGCGGAAGATCTTGACCTGCGCGCGTGGCGCTGGCGCCCGGCGGCGCGCCGGATGTCGGCGGGGGTCGCCCTGCTCATGTGGGTGCTGGCCGCCGGGTTGGTGGCTCGGGCAGAGTTCGCGCCCTCTTCTGTCATGTCCGTCTTGTTGCTCGCGGCACTGGTGCTGGCCGGAGCGGGGGCGTTGGCCGGGCGTGCGGGGCATCGTGGGGTGGCTACCGCGTTGATCGTCGCGGCGGGTGCGCTCGGTGTCCTGGGTGCATGGACGCTGGCCGACGCGCAGGAGTGGCCGGGTGCAGCGCGGCTCGGTGCGACGGCAGGTGCCATGGCGCTGGCGCTGTTGCTTCTGGGGTGGTTTTCGCCGTTGGGGCGTGGCGGGTTGGTCGGGGCCGGGGCGGTCGCGGTCATGACCCTCGGCTGGGAAGCCGCCTTGGCGTTGCAGGGTGGCGGTGCGACGGCTGTGGAGCAGGCCCGCGTGGGAGCGGTTCTCGCGGTGGTATCGGTTGTGGTGCTGAGTGTGGTGCCGCGGTTGGCGATGATGGCGTCGGGGTTGTCCGCGTTGGACGATCGGCGCTCGGGTGGAACGTCGGTGAGCCGCCAGGACGTGGCTGTGGCGTTGACGGCCACGCATCGCGGGTTGACGTTGGCCACGCTCGTCCTGGCCGTCTCGGCGGGCGCGAGCGGGGTCCTCGCGCTGCGTTCCACCACGGTGTGGACGGTTCTGCTGGTCGTGGTCGTAACCGCCGTGGTGTTGCTTCGCGCCCGGGCGTTCCCGCTGACCGTCGAGGTCGTGGGCGTGCTCCTGGCGGGCACGGTTATGGCTTTGCGGTTGATCACGGTGTGGCTGGAGCAGTCCTCGGCCTTCGGGCCGCTGGCGGTGCTCGTCGCGTTCGCGGGCATCTCGCTCGGTGTGCTGGCGGTGCAGCCAGCCGAGCATGTTCGGGTGCGTCTGCGGCGCATGGGTGATGTGGCCGAGTCGGCTGGGGTGTGCGCGTTGCTGCCGCTGTTGATCGGTGTGTTCGGGGTCTACGGACGCCTGTTGGACACCTTCGCGTAGGGGTGGGCGGCATGTCTCAAGGAGACTGGCAGCACGACGCGTTGCGGGAGCTGAGCCAGAGCGGACCTGCGGCGGAGCCGTCCACGCCGACATCGCCCCCGGAGCAGCCCGAACCGCCCGAGGATCCACCGCCGGGCTCCTCCCGGATGGGTGCCCCGGTTCCAGCTTCCGGACCGCAGGCGGCCGGCTCCCGGGATCCGAGGCTGCCCATCCAGACGCCGGAGTCCGTGCCGACCGTCGACCCGCGGTTGGCGGGCACGCTGGGACGGCCCCTGCACGGGGATTCGATGGCACGGCGGGCCCGCCGCTCCGTGCGCATGCTGGGAAGCTCGGTGACGCGGGAAGTCGCTGAGGGGACCCGGCTGGCGCAGGAGGTGCAGCAGCCGGTGACCACCGGCCGGGTGATCGCGGTTACGTCCATACGTGGCGGGGTGGGGAAGTCCACGGTGACGGCTCTACTCAGCCGGATCTTCAATCACTACCGGCGGGATCCGGTGCTCGCGTTGGAGGCGGACGCGGCTCTCGGTACGTTGCCGGTGCGGCTCGGTGCGGAGTCCGTGCGCTGGTCGTGCTCGGACCTGGCGCAGATCCTTTCCCCGTCGATGCAGCTGACGGATGTCATCGGCTATCTGGTGCCGGTGGCTGACGGCGGCTGGCTGTTGCCCGCGAGCCAGGGGCATGTGGGGCCACCATTGGACGTCCGTACGTACCGCACGGTGACGCTGGCGCTGCGCCGGTACTTCGCGGTGACGGTGGTGGACTGCGAGACGTTGCCGGGTGAGGTGGCGCGTACGGCGATGGACACCGCGCACGCCCGTGTGGTCGCCGCTCCGATGACCGCCGAGGGTGTCAACGGCACCCGTGTCGTCCTGGACTGGCTTGCCCAGTTGCCTCACGCGGCCCTGGCCAGCACGGTGGTGGCGCTCACCGCCAGCTCCCCCGACACCACACTCGATGTGCGGGGGGCGAGCGCGTACCTGCGGGAGACGGGAGCGGCCGTCGTATCCATTCCGTACGACCGTCATCTCGGCGGAGGAGGCCCCATTCTGAACGCCATGCTGGGACGGGAGACGCGGGAGGCCGCCACCACGCTGGCCGCCGAAGCGATGCGGCGCGCGGTACAGGTGCGGTGAGGACGAAATGACCCAGCGTGTGATTCACCGGCCCGCCCGTAGTATCCGGCCGCTTCCTCCCGCCTCCCCGCGCACGGTGGAGCCACCGCCGAACCTGCCCGAGGGCAAGATCGGCAATGCGGCCACCGCCCTGCTGCCGATGGCGGGCGTCATGAGCTCAGTCGTGATGATGACCATCATCCGCAACAGCCAGTTCGCCGTGGTCGGTGCCATCGTCCTCGTCTTCGCCCTGCTGGGGGCCATTGCCCTCTTCTGGTCGCAGCGCGGCAAGGCGCAGCGCACGCGCCGCGCGCAGCGGGAGCGGTATCTGGAGTACCTGGAGGAGTTGCGCGAGGAGTTCGGGCGGCTGGAGCGGGAACGCCGTCAGGCCGCGCGGATCCTGAACCCGCCGCCGGAGGCTCTGTACGACATCGTTCGGGATCCGGCGCGGCTGTGGGAACGCCGCCGGCTGGACGGGGATTTCCTTCGGGTGAGGATGGGCGTCGGCGAGGTGCCGGTGCAGGAGCTGACGGTGGGGCAGCACTCGGGCAGTGTGCTGACCCCGCCGGACCCGTTCATGCTGAACGAGGCCCACGCGCTCCTGGGCCGCTTCGCCACCGCCACGGACTTTCCGCTCACGGTGCCGCTGGACCGGGTGGGCGATGTGTCGATTGTTGGCGATCGTGACGGTGTACTGCGCGTCGCCAGAGCACTGCTACTCCAGGCTGCCGTGGCCCACGCGCCGGACGACCTCGCCGTGGGGCTCGCGTTCCCCGCGGAGCGGGAGGAGGACTGGTCATGGGGCAAGTGGCTGCCTCACGTGCTGGATACGGACGAGGGTGACGGGCCGGTGGTCGCCCGCCGGATCGCGCCTGACCTGCCGCAGTTGGCGAAGCTGCTGCCCGCGGATTTGCGGCGCCGTGCCTCGTACGCCGCCGAGGTACGCCGTGGTCTGTCCGACCGGAACGCACTGCAGCTCACCGACCGGCTCCTCGTGATCAGCGACGCGTACGGGGAGGTGGCCTGTGAGCTGCCCCGCCCGGATGAGGCCGTCGCCCTGCGCGAGATGGGCGTCACCGTGCTGCACCTGCTTGAGCAGCAAGTCCACGAGCCGGACCAGGTGAGTGTGCGCATCATCGTCGACGGTGAGCGGATCGAGGTCGAGGACCTGCGCACATCGGTACCTACACGCTCCACGGGCACCGTGGACGACGTCTCCCTCCCGGGTGCGGAAGGTCTGGCGCGCGAGCTCGCCCCGCTGAGGCTGTCGGCCGCGTCCGCGCCGGAGGGCGCCCCCGTGTCCGGGCCGGTGGACTTCCCCGAACTTCTCGGCATCGACGACCCTGCCGCACTGGACCTGAAGCGGCTGTGGGCCCCGCGGGGCGAGCGGGCCTTCCTCCGCGTGCCGATCGGGCTCAGCGACCGCCACGAGCCCGTGCTTCTCGATGTGAAGGAGTCCTCGGAGCTGGGGATGGGGCCGCACGGGCTGTGCGTGGGGGCCACCGGCTCCGGCAAGAGCGAGCTGCTGCGCACCCTCGTACTCGCCCTCGTCTCCACCCACCCGCCCGAGGACCTGGCGCTGGTGCTGGTCGACTACAAGGGCGGCGCGACCTTCGCCCCGTTCGACGATCTGCCGCACGTCGCCGGTGTGATCACCAATCTGGAGAACCAGGCCGGGCTGGTTGAGCGAGTGCACGCAAGCCTGGCCGGAGAGGTCAAGCGCCGCCAGCAGGTACTGAAGGACGCCGGGAACGTCGCCGACATCGGCCACTACGCGGCGCTGCGCGCGACACAGCGGCCGGAGTTGGAGCCGCTGCCACATCTGTTCGTGGTCATCGACGAATTCGGTGAACTGCTCACCGCCAAGCCCGACTTCATCGACCTTTTTCTGTCGATCGGCCGCATCGGTCGGTCGATCGGAGTGCACCTGCTGCTGTCCAGCCAGCGCATCGAGGGCGGCAAGCTGAAGGGCCTGGACACCTATCTGTCCTACCGCCTGGGCCTGCGCACCTTCTCGGCCGACGAGAGCCGTACGGTTCTGGACACCACCGACGCCTTCCACCTTCCGCCGCTCCCGGGCTTCGGTTACCTCAAGGTCGACACCTCGACCTACGAGCGCTTCAAAGCGGGCTACGTCTCCGGCGGCTACCGTGGCCCATCCCGACACGAGCCCAAGGACGACGAGCCGCTCGCCCTGCCGTACCCGGCCTTCAACACCCAACAAGCCCCCGAGGCCGCGGCCGCTCCCGGGCCGGAGAGCACGAAGCGGGACACCGGGCCCACTGTGCTGTCGGTGATGGTCGACCAGTTGCGCGGAGTCGCGGAGCCGGTGCGCCGCATCTGGCTGCCGCCGCTGCCGGATGCCCTCACGCTCGACGCCGCGGCCGGGCCGGTCCAGGCATCGGAACGCGGACTGCATCTTGCCGGACGCACGGACGCCATGCGCGTACCGCTCGGTGTCCTCGACGACCCGGCCAGGCAGTGGCAGGACCAGTGGCTGCTCGACCTGACCGTCGCCGGCGGACACGCGGCGATCATCGGCGGCCCGCAGTCCGGAAAGACCACCCTGCTGCGCGCTCTCGCCCTGTCCCTCTCCCTGACCCACACCCCGCGCGAGGTCGCCGTTTACGGACTGGACCTGGCCGGCGGCGGGCTCAGCGCCTTCTCCGACCTGCCGCACGTCGGCGGCATCGCTGGGCGTGCCGACCACGAGCGCGCCACCCGCGCCGTCGCCGAAGTCCGCGCCATGCTGAACGAGCGCGAACAGCTCTTTCGCGACCACGGCATCGACTCCGTCGACCAACTCCGGTCCCTGCGCGCCCAGGGCCGACTGTCCGGGCTCTCCTCCACCGACATCGTGCTGCTCATCGACGGCTTCGGCGCACTGCGCGACGAGTTCGCCGACCTCGAGGACGCCGTCATCGACCTGCTCAAGCGCGGCAGCGGCTACGGCATCCACGTGGTAGCCGGGATGCTGCGCTGGAACGACGTACGCATCGCCACCCAGTCGATGTTCGGCACCCGCATCGAACTGCGGCTGAACGACCCAGCCGACTCCAGCATCGACCGCAAGCTCTCCGAAACCCTCAGCCCCGACACCCCGGGCCGAGTCCTGACCGACGCCAAACTCTTCGCCCAAGTCGCCCTGCCCCGCATCGACACCCGCCCGGAAACCGGCGACCTCGGGGCCGCCCTCGAAGAGGCCGCGCGCACGGTCCGCGCCACCTGGCACGGCGAGCTCGCCGCCCCCGTACGCGTCCTGCCCACCCGCCTGCCCTCCGCGAAGCTCCCCTCGCCCGCCATCGAGCCGTCACGGATCCCCATCGGCCTCGACCAGGACGCCCTCGCCCCCGTCAACCTGGACCTCTTCGCACACGACCAGCACCTGCTGATCCTCGGCGACAACGAATGCGGCAAGACCAACCTCCTGCGACTCATCGCCCAGCAGCTCACCGACCGCTACTCGGACGACGAACTCGTCTTCGCCGTCTTCGACCCCCGCCGCGGCCTGCGCGGAGTCATCCCCGAGCCCTACCGCGGCGGCTACGCCCACAACGCCAAGCTCTCCACCGCCCTCACCACAGGCATCGCCAAGGAACTCGACAAGCGCCTCCCCGACGAGACCGTCGACCACGACGCACTCGCTGACGAGCCCACCTTCAGCGGGCCGCGCATCGTCATCCTCGTCGACGACTACGACATCCTCACCACCGCGGGGCAACAGCCCCTGGCCGGCTTCCTGCCCTACGTCCCCTCCGCCCAGGACATCGGGCTGCACTTCGTCATCGCCCGCCGCACCGCCGGAGCCTCCCGGGCCCTGTACGAACCGCTGCTGACCACCCTGCGCGAGACCGGGACCGCCGCCCTCGTCATGACCGGCGACCGCACCGAGGGCCAGCTCTTCCCCGGCCTCTACGCCTCGGCCCAGCCACCCGGCCGCGGCACCCTCGTACGCCGCGGCCACCCCCACCAGCTCATCCAGACCGCCCTCGCCCCCGAGACCACGCCGGACAGCGCCCCGTGACCAAGGACGTCATCGCCCTCACCCCGACTATGCCCGACGTACGCACCCTGCTGGCCGGGCTCTACGCAGGCGGCCCTGACGTGCGCGTACGAACCGCCGCCGACGGCGCCGTGGTCCAGCTCTGCGCTCCGGACGGAAACACGCTCGTCTCCATCGAGGCCCCGGTCCTCATCCACACCCCCGGCGAACCAGCCCGCCTCCTCGGCACCACAGCCCCAGACACCCCCGTCTGGTGGACCGAAGCACGCGCCACCACCGCCGTACCCGAGGCCGGACAGCTCGCCGGCTCCTTCGCCGGACGCCTCGCCACCGTGCTCAACGGCACCACCTGGCCACCGGAAGCGGCGACTACCGACGTCATACCCCTCACCACCGACGGCCCAGCGACCCCGGCGAACACCCACCCCGCCATCGACGTCCACACCGACACGACAGCGGTCGTCCTCCAGGACCGCCCTGTCATCGCCATGACCAGCTGGCTCTCCGACGCCCTGCGCACCGCCATCACCACCGACCGCGCCCTCCACATCGTCACCCCCAACACCGCACGCCTCACCCTCCCCACCCGCAACGCCCTGGGCGGGCACCCCCACCGCTGGGTCATCCAAGACCCACAGGACGGCTACTACGACGGCCTCTCCGGCGCCGTACTGCGCTGGCAAAACGGCACCTTCGCCCCCGCCCGCACCTCATCCGGCACCACGCCCGTCGCCAAAGCCTTCACCAACACCGCAGACACCGGCGACCGCCAACTCATCCTCGCCATCCGCACCCGCTACCCCGCAGACGAACAACTCGTCCTCGGCCGCGCCCTCGAAACCACCTGGCATCACCTCACCGGCGCCCCGCCCGCCGGATGGAGCACCGCCGAACCCGTCAACCTGCCCTGGTCCACCCGCCAGCTGACCGACCTAGCCCGCCAGCGCGCACCTCAACCCACCTGGCTGATCGCCGTCGGTCACCCCGACCGCCCCGCACTCGCCGCCATCCGCATCTCGCGCACCCCCGCCGGAGTCGAGGAGGACATCACCCTCGCCCTCGGCTACGGCGAACACGAGCCCCCGCCGCTGGACACGATCCCCCAGCTCGCCGAGACCCTCGCCACCGAGCACGCCCTGACCTCGATGCTCACCTCACTGGGCCACGGCCCGCGCGACCTCACCATCGCCCCACACATCGCGACACCCCCCAATCCCGTCGCCCTCACCCTGGGCCCCGACACCGTCCACGAAATCGGAACCCACCACGCCCAGCACCCACCCCTCAACCTCACCCCCGCCCGCCTCGGCCTCACCTCCCGCCCTGCTCTGCACTACGCCCTCGGCGACGGCACCATCGACCAGACCTGGACCACCCTCAAACGCCTCACCCAGCACCTGCGCACGGGAACCTGACCCAACAGAAAAGCGAGAACTACGGCACGCTCGCCAGTGAGCGGTGACACAAACCGGAGGACTGCACTGGCGGGCCATTCCTGCTCGGAGGCAGCTGCGAGACGGCGTCGGCAGAGGTCGGCCAGCAGGTCGAGGCCGTCACCCAGCTCGACGAGACAGTCGAAGGCGGGTCCCAGCTCGTTGTGCTCCAGGTCCTTGAACATCGTTGAGAGATCGATGGTCGACAGGCCTGTCAGCAGGCCTGTCAGGTGGACCCGGGCAGCAACGAGGTGGCCACGGGTACGGTTTCATCTGGTCTGAAGTGCCAGGACGCGGCATGAGGCCTCGACCGGCCGGAGCGCAGGTGGGTGACCTCGTCCACGACTCCGTATCGGACCGGGTAAGCGCCGTCCACCTTGATCTCCTCCTTACTCAAAAGCCCAGTAGGTTAGGTCTCTTCACCCCTTAGAGTTGTCGAGGACGCTGGTGTTGACGGGGGTGGGACGTGAGCAAACTTCATGTCGGGTACGTTCGCAAGGCGATCGAGGACCGGTTCGTCGATCTGGTTGACAAGTCGGATTTGGTGCACACACCCCGGGAGACAGCGAATCAGAAGCTGCTGAGCCGGGGGCTGGCCGCCCTCGCGGTGCAGATCGAGCACCCTTGCAGTGATCGCGTGGCGGCTCTACGGGTCTTCGACGGAGAGGACGACCAGGGGCTCGACTCCATCGCCGTCGAGTCCGACGTCAACCAGTCCCGGATCTGCCTCGTGCAGGCCAAGTGGAGCGACGGGAACAAAGGCAAGTTCACCGAGGC
This sequence comes from Streptomyces sp. NPDC059850, assembly GCF_042731515.1. NCBI lineage: Bacteria > Bacillati > Actinomycetota > Actinomycetes > Kitasatosporales > Streptomycetaceae > Streptomyces > Streptomyces sp. NPDC059850. Next base: position 51,702 of record NZ_JBHWJI010000046.1, on the reverse strand, counting down.
TGATGTCCACAAGATGTTCCATGGCCTCGACCTGATGCTGGAACGTCACTACAGCAAGTTCAACCGACGCTTCCAGCCGTTCGTCAATGACATCGAGCGGGCTTATGACACCGGTGTTCCGAAGATCACGATGGTGCTTGCCCTGATGCGGGAGGCCCCGCTCAGCGACGGCGTCCAAGATCTGATCAAGATGAAGCTCGAGAAGGTGAACGACGTCGACGACGATTTCGTCGAGGTGAAGGTCCTCACCCTTCGTGACTTCCACCGTGCCATCCTCGGCGACGCCTCCGCGCCGAAGATCGACGCACGGGTGCAGCTCGACGGATTCGTCCAGGAGTCACTGCCCTACAAGGCCATGTATGGCACGATGACCGTCCCCGACCTCGCCGATCTCTATGAGGAGCACGGGCGCGGGCTCTTCGCCCGGAACATCCGTAACGCTCTTGACCTGACCGATGTCAACATCAAGATCAGGAACACGCTGCTCGAGGAGCCGGAGCACTTCTGGTACTTCAGCAACGGCATCACCATGCTGTGCGAGTCGATCAAAACGGTCGGACGTGCGCTGCCAGGCAAGGTCGGGAACTTCCAGCTCTCTGGCGTCAGCGTGGTCAACGGCGCACAGACGGTGAGTGCCATGCACCGGGCGTTCGCGAGGGATCCCGGTGCGGCCCAGGACGGCCGGGTGATGGTGCGGTTGATCTCCCTGGAGAACTGCCCTCCCGGGTTCGGCGACCAGGTGACGACGACCACGAACACGCAGAATCCGATCGAGGAACGCGACTTCAAGTCCCTCGACCCCGGGCAGGTCCAGCTCCGGGACGACTTCACGCTGCTCCTCAAGCTCGTCTACGTCACTAAGCGCGGCGAGACGGTGCCCGACCCGGCGCACGGCTGCTCCATCTCGGAGGCGGCCGAGGCACTCGCAGCCACCAGTCCGAATGCCCAGCTCGCCGCCGTGGCCAAGCGGGACCAGCATGCCTCGGAACTCTGGGAGGACGGCAACTACCAGGAGGTGTTCGGCGCCAAGCCGAACGTCTTCCGGGTGTGGCGCTGCGTCCAGCTGCTCCGAGCCGTCCGCACGGAGCTGCACAGCCTGCGCGAGGGACTAGTCTGGCGGGCCGACTCCGCCGCCTTCTACGGTGATCTCCTGGTCACCCATATCGTCTTCCGTCGCCTGGTCACCCACTCCATCGAGGCCCCGGAGTTCGACTGGTCGAGGGAGCTCGCCAAGGTGCCCGCTCTGGTACGGGACGCCCTCTCCTGGGTTCTCACCGCGATCGACGACGAGTACGGGACCACCAGCCACATCGTCGCCGCCGTGCGCAACGCCGAGCGGATCGAACGGGTGGTACGGGCCACGCTCCGCGGACTCGACTCGGACAGCCCGGCCCCGGGCCTGAGCGCGGACTACCAGGTATCCAAGGCCGAGACGAGGGCCGTGACGAGGGGGCGGAAGACGAACGCGGTCGTCACGCTCGTCGCGGCCGGCCGGATCCAGGACGGCACGGTCCTGGAGTTCCGCCCGTACAGCAAGCCGGAGCGGCGTGACATGGCGCAATGGCTCGCGGAAGACCCCCGGCGGTCGCTGGCGACCTGGAGCAACGAAGGCGGTCGGCACCCGTTGCAGTGGCACGCGGACGACGCGTGGTACTCGCCGAGCGGCCTGGCGCGGCAGATGCGGCTCCTCGCTTCGGGCGTCGACACCTCGGTGCAGGGGACCCTCCGGTGGTTCGTGTCGGGTGAGGGTTCGCTGGACGAGCTGGCCTATGCCGTCCGGCTGGAGGAGGGGCTCGAGGTCGGGGAGGAGCCGGCTGACGCCTGACGGATGCCTGGTGCGATGCCGACGGCCGGGAAGTCGCTGTGCGGGCGCGATTGTCAGTGCCTCGTTGTACGGTCGCGCAATGTCCGGTAGCAGCCCGGACGGTGATCGTCGAACGTGCCACTGGACCGCCCCTGTGACCGTAGGATCGCAGGGGGTGGCCGAGCCGGACCGGATGATTTCGAACCGTACGGTGAGACGGTTGCCGCCACCACGACCGAGCGCAAGGAAGAAGCAGCACGCCGATGGAAGAACAGACCTTGGACATGGATTTTCCGCAGCAGTTGGGGGACGGTACGGACGGTCCCGTCCCGGCGGCGGAGGAGACCAAGCCCCAGGTCACCGCCCTGGAGGACGGGTACACCGTCGACTACATCACCGGTGAGGCGATCAAGGAGACGCCGAAGGAGAAGGTCCGGCAGCGCGTCGTCCGCGCGCTTGTCCACGAGCACGGGATCGACCCCGCCGACATGAAGCGCGACTTCCCGGTTACGGTCAGCGAGGAGGGGGCCCCACGGAAGCGGAGCAGGAAGGCCGACATCGCGATCTTCTCGCCCGGCAGCAAGCCGATCACGGCCAATCTACGGCGCGTGGTGGTCTGCAAGCCGGAGCCCAAGCGCGGGAAGCACGTGGTCAAGCTCCGCGAGCCGGACCAGGTGCGGAAGGACCTGGAGGAGCTCGAGGACCTCCTGGGCAACGAGAACCGCCCGCTGTGCACGGACGGCATGTGGACCGACGGTGTCGACTTCTTCTTCCTGAAGAAGGTGGTCAGCGACTTCGGCGTGCGGTTTGAGGACCGCAGCGACTGGGAGGTCGAGGACGGGACCGTCGGCAGCCGGACCGTCGCCTCGCACCAGCGGCTGCGCACGGCCGAGCCGGAGCGGCTGAAGGTCGCCTTCCAGCGGTGTCACAACTACATCCACGGCAACGAGGGCATGCCGAAGGACGCCGCGTTCTGGCAGTTCCTCTATCTGCTCTTCACAAAGATGTACGACGAGCGGGTCAGCCGGGGCACCGGACGCGGCCGGTTCCGCGTCGGTCTGAAGGAGAAGTTCAAGGACGAGGGCCGGGCCGAGATCAGCGCCCGGGTCCGGTCACTCTTCGAGGACGTCAAGCGCGAGTACAAGGACGTCTTCAAGGACACCGACGAGATCACCCTCTCCGACCGGGCGCTCGCATTCATCGTCAGTGAGCTCGCACCCTACGACCTGAGCGGCACCGATGTCGACGCCAAGGGCCTCGCCTACCAGGAGCTCGTGGGCACCAACCTCCGCGGCGACCGCGGGCAGTACTTCACCCCGCGCGGCGCGGTCAACCTGATGGTGGAGATCCTCGACCCCAAGGAGGACGAGACCGTCCTCGACCCGACCTGCGGCACCGGCGGCTTCCTCCAGGCCACCCTCAAACACCTCCACCAGAGCTGGAAGAGGGAGGCGAAGACCCTTGGCCATCCCGACACCGACGAGGAGCGGGAGCGGTACGGCGAGAAGCTCAAGAAGTACGCGGAGACCCGCCTGATGGGCGCGGACTTCGACAAGTCCCTGGTCCGCACGACGAGCATGGCGATCATGACACTCGCCCAGACGACCGGGAACATCTTCTACATGGACTCGCTCGGTTTCCCGCGCGGGCATCTTCCCGGCGTCGAGAAGGCGAAGGAGAAGATCCCGCTCGGGAGCGTCGATGTGCTGCTGACGAACCCGCCGTTCGGAGTCGACATCCCGGTCAGCGACGAAGCGGTCCTCGACTTGTACCGCGACGGCATCGCACAGTCTTGGGCGCGGGACAAGGAGACCGGCAAGGTCGTGGCGAGCACCCTCAGCACTCCGAAGAGCATGGCGCCCGAGCAGCTGTTCATCCAGCGCGCCATCGAGTGGGTCAAGCCCAGCGGCCGGATCGGCATCGTCCTGCCCAACGGCATCCTGTCGAACCCGGGGCCGACGGACGAGGCGATCCGCCGTTACATCCTGGAGCACTGCTGGGTGCTCGCGAGTGTCGAGCTGCCGGTGGAGACCTTCATCGTCGACGCCAACGTCAACATCCTCACCACGCTGCTCTTCCTGAAGCGGAAGACCGACCAGGAGGTGCGCAACCAGCGGTTGGGCACGGAGGAGCCGTACCCCGTCTTCATGGCCGTCGCCGAGAAGGTCGGCTTCGACCGCCGGGGCAACGAGCTCTACAAGCGTGAGCCGAACGGGGAGATCGTGGTGGAGCCGGAGACCGTGATCGAACGGATCCGGATCCGCGGCAAGGAGATCGAGCGGACCCTGACCCGAAGCAAGAAGGTCGTCGACAACGACCTGCCGGTGATCGCAAAGAAGTACCGGGAGTTCCGGGCCAAGCACCCGGTGCCCGGCGCGGCACCGCGCAAGGGTGCGGAGGCCGGCGCGTGAAGGTCACCAGCCTCACCAATCCGGTGATGTCCGACTGGTTCGAAGGCCAGGGGCTACGACTCGACGCGTCGCCGTACGTCTCGGACGCGTTGGAGGGCAAGAAGGCGCTGGAGCGGCTGAAGGACACGGTGCCGCTGGCGAGTTTGACCGCCGGGCACAACGGGGGGATCTTCCACGGGCCCATGTTCCGGCGGGTTTATCTCACCGATCCTGATCACAGCGTGCCGTTCCTCGGGACGAAGGACATGATGGCAGCAGACCTCACAGGGCTGCCACGGCTGCGGAAGTCCGACGCGGAGTCGGCGACGCTGTCCTACCTGCGGCTCAAGCCGGGGACGACGCTGATCTCTTGCTCGGGCTTCAACGCCGGACGGAGAGCGTACGTCCGTCCCGACATGGACGAGTGCTGGTCTTCGCAGGACACGCTCAAGGTCGAGCCCGACCCCAAGCAGATCAAGTCCGGCTATCTGTACGCCTTCCTGCTCAGCCGGTTCGGGGAGTCGCTGGTGCGGGGCTCGGTGTACGGGTCGGCCGTGAAGCACATCGAGCCGCATCACATCGCGGGGCTGCCGGTGCCGCGATTCGACGCGGATCTTGAGGGGCGGATCCATGTGCTGATCCAGCAGAGCGCGCGGCTACGGGCCTGCCACCAGTCGGCGCTGGTGGCGGCCACGAAGGACTTCTTCGACAGCAACGGGTTGCCCGAGCTGAACGAGGTTGGGTGGCATCAGCAGGAGCGGGATCTCGGGTTCGAGGTCGAGAGCGTGGGGCAAGTGTCGCTGCGGGCGCTGAACTTCGCGCCGCGGGCGCGGAAGGTGTTCGAGAAACTCGGTTTGGTGGATCACAAGACGCTTGGGACGATCTGTGCCGGTGGGCAGCTCAGTCGCGGTGTCCGCTTCACCCGTGTCGAGAGCGACACCGAGCACGGGGTGCAGCTGGTGGGGCAGCGTCAGGCGTTCTGGCTCCGACCCGAGGGGCGGTGGATCGCCGCGTCCAAGACGCCCTCGGAGGTCTTCGCGAGCGATGAGACGGTCCTGATCGCGGCACAGGGCACTCTGGGGCAGAACGAGGTCTACTGTCGGCCGATCCTGGCCACCGGGTCGTTCCTGAAGTACGCCTACTCGGAACACTTCCTCCGTGTCGTCAGCGGCGACCCCGACATCCCCGGTGCCTATCTCTTCGCCTTTTTTCGCTCCGAGGCCGCCTTCCGGCTCCTGCGCTCCCTGAGCGTCGGCGGCAAGCAGCAGGACATCCATGAGTCCTTGCGCGCGGCGATTCCGATCCCCCTCGCACCCCTCGCCGATCGCACCCGGATCGCCGATACCGTTCGTTACGCCTACAAGTGCCGCGACCGTGCCGACATCCTAGAGGACAAAGCGCTCGCGCTGCTGACCACCGCCATCGAGGAGGCCGCCGGCTGATGGGTGCCAGGATCGTTGCTGTTGGGGAGGCCGTCAACGATGCTGAGCGGAGGGTGATCGCGCACCTGCGTGATCACGCTCCCGACGACTGGACGGTCCTGCACTCCGTCGAAATCCCGCAACGGGACCGCCTGTTTGAGGTGGATCTCGTCGTGGTCACCGGTCACGCGGTGTACGTCATCGACGTGAAGGGCACCCGTGGCCGGATCGAGGCCGACGGGCGCAAGTGGTATCCGGCGAACCGGGCCCCGTTCCGCAGTCCGGTGCCCAAGCTCCAGAGTCATGCCAAGCAGCTCAAGACGATCCTGGAAACGGCCCACCCGCCGCTGTCGCGCCTCTGGACTGACGCCCTGCTCGTCCTCCCGGCGCCCGACGCCGTACTGACCGACTCCACCGCCCAGCAGCGTGATGCGAAGGCGACCGTCTCCCTGCCCGACCTGATCGGCCGACTGGCCGATGCCGGGCGGGTGCCGGTGTCGGGCGGACGGTTCGACACCGACATCTCCGCGCACCACGAGCTGATCGTGCGGACGGTCCAGGGCTCGTCCCGCCCGCCCACCGGGCCGCTCCGGTTCGGCAACTGGGAGGTGATCGAGCGGCTCAGCGAGTACCAGCACGCGACGGGCATCGAGGTCCTCGCCGAGTACCGGGCGAAGAACGCCATGGCGGTGCAGGGCTCGGGCACTGTCCGCCTCCAGGTCCGCACGGCCGATCCGTACGCGCCGGAGCCCGACCGGCTGATGGAGCGCAAGCGCATCGGTATCGCCTACGAGGCGCTCGGGAAGCTGCCTGCGCACCCGAACGTCGTGGGGGTGCGGGACTTCTTCGCCAGCGACGACGAGGACGTGTACGTTACCGTCTTCGACGATGTCCCCGGGCACGCCCTGCGGCTGCACCTGACCGGGGCGGCGGACCCGCTGACCGCCGACGCCAAACTGCGCACGATCCGTGACATCCTCCAGGGCCTCGCGCACGCCCAGAGCCGCCGCATCGCCCACCGCGAGTTGAACCCGTCGACGATCCTGATCGCGCAGGATGGGCGGGCCCTGCTGACTGGCTTCGAGTACGCCAAGACGGCGCAGCGCCGCGCGCACACCCTGGGCGACGCGGCGCGTCTTGCCGCCGATCCGGCGTACCTGGCGCCCGAGTGCCACGCCGACCCGTCCGCCATGGGCATGGCCTCGGACATCTACGCGGTCGGCGTCATCGGCTATCACCTGCTGACCGGGGAACTCCCCTTCGCCAGCGCCACCGAACAGGCCAGTGCTGCCGGGCAGCTGCCCGTATCAGGCATGGAGAACGCTGGGGTGGGGGTGGAACTCGCCCACTGGCTTCAGCTGTTGTGTGCCAGGGACCCGGCCGCGCGACCCACTGCCGTCGAGGCGCTGCGCCGTCTTGCCCTTGTTGTGGGAGCCCGCCGGACACCGCCCCGGCGCATCGGCTCCTCCTCGCCCCGGCGGGCCGAGGAGTCCGCCGCGGCTCCGGCCGACCCGGACACGCCGCGCGGCCCCGACTTCTATCGTTCCTTGCCGGCTGACTTCCAGCTCGGCACGAAGTACCTGGTGCGGCACCGGCTGGGGCGTCCCGGATCGTTCGGGGTGGCCTACCGGGTGTACGACACGATAAGGAGCCGGGACCGGGCGGTGAAGCTGGTCCTGCGGGACCGGGACTCGACCCTGGAGCGGCTGCGCAGGGAGCACGATGTGCTGGCCCGGCTGGAGAACGCCCCGCACCCAAACGTGGTGTCGATGGTGGATGCGGACCGGCTGCCGACCCCGGACGAATACCCATATCTGGTCTTCGAATTCGTCGACGGCAAGGACGTCGCCGAGGTGATCCGGGGCGGGCGGATGGGTGCGGCGGACGTACTGCGACTCGCCGTGGACACCGCTCGCGGTCTACGGCACATCCATGAGCGCGGGGTGTGGCACTGCGACATCAAGCCGAGCAACCTGCTGTGGACCGACGACGGGGTCAAGCTGATCGACTTCGGGATCGCGAAGACCGCCGACTCCTCCGAGGGGCACACCTATACTAGCCCGCGCTACTCCCCGCCCGACCTCGATGAGGTGCCCGCCGATGGCACCGGCTACACCGACCGTGACCTGTTCGGGCTCGGGGTCACCCTGTACGAGGCGCTCACTGGCGGGCAGTACCCGTGGGACGCCAACTGGCCGCTGCCCGGCGTCATGCCCATCGACCCGCGCATCGCCTACAGCGGTTTCGGAGACCTCGCGCCCGGCTTCGCGGAGATCATGCTGCGGGCGATCTCCCCGCACCGGGGTGAGCGATTCGGCACGGCCGAGGAACTGCTGCGGGCGCTGGAGGACCTGGGCTCGGCCCGCCAGGCTCCCGACACCGGCACCAGCTCTGCCCTCGGCACTTCGCCGCAGGCCGAGCGTGCCCCGCTGCCGCCCATCCCGCCGGCCGGCGAAGGCGGCCTGGCGGAGACGTCTCCGGATCCGAACCAGAACCCGTTCGTCGCCCACCTCCAGACGTTGTACAGCCAGAGCCGGCGCAGCAACCGCGGTACCCGCGGCTTGGACCCGCACGACATGTCGGTCTACATCGAGACCGCCCTGGACCGTGAGCTCGTCCCCGCGCTCCGCCAGGGCAAGCACGCGCTTGTGGTGGTCACGGGCAACGCGGGCGACGGCAAGACGGCCTTCCTGGAGAGCTTCGAGCGCGAGGCCCGCGAGGCCGGTGCGGACTTCGGCCCGTACCGGCCTAACGGCAGCGACTTCACTCTGGCCGGTCACCGTTTCCGTACCAACCACGACGGCAGCCAGGACGAGGGTGACACCGGTGGCGACGGGGTCCTGGAGGAGTTCTTCGCCCCCTATGCGGGGGCGTCCGAGGACGACTGGAGCGGCATCGGCGGCGAGACCCGGCTGATCGCGGTCAACGAGGGACGGTTGATCGACTTCCTCAGTCGCCGCCACGACCGATACGGTCACCTGGCCAGGCTCGTCAATCTCGGCCTGTCCGGCCGGGAGACGGGTCAGACCGTCGCCGTCGTCAATCTCAACGCACGCGATGTGTCGGCCCGGCCTGTCGACGCCGACGGCGCTCCGCAGGACGGCGAATCGCTCCTGGAGCGGATGCTCGCCCGGATGACGCACGAGCGGTTCTGGGAGGACTGCGCCGCCTGCGATCTGGCCTCCAGCTGCTACGCCCGGCACAACGCCCAGACCTTCCAGCACCCGTCGGCCGGCCCGCAAGCGGGACGCCGGCTGCGCCGGCTCTACGAGCTCACCCAGCTACGGGGCAAGCTCCACATCACCCTGCGCGACCTGCGCTCGGCGCTCGCCTTCACCCTCACCTCCGGCCGCGACTGCACCGAGATCCACCAGCTGTACGCGGACGGTGACGCCCAGCGGATCCTCAACAGCTTCTACTTCTCCGCGCACCTGGGCACACCACCCGACGAGGACGGGACGGTGCGGGAGCGTGACCGGCTGCTCTCGCTGCTCCGCGAGGCCGATGTCGCCACCACGCCCCAGCCCCGGCTCGACCGGCGCCTGGACCACACCGGACTTCTGGAGGACCGGGCGCTGGTCACCGTGGACGGCCGCGGCGACCGCGATCGTGTCCTCCTCGGTCGGCAGTTCGCGGAGCTCGGGCAGGTGGGCGTCGCGGACGGCGGACGGGCCACCGCACACCGACGATTTCTTGACGCTGCCCGCCGTCTCCTCTACTTCGAACTCCACGACGAGGACCGCGCGCAGCGGATGCTGCCCTTCCCCTCCGTGCTGCGCTTCATGGAGCTGCTCGCCGCTGATCCTCCCCGGGTGGCCCGTGCGCGTGACTCCGTCCTCCATGCGCTCAACAGGGGGGAAGGCATGACGGCCCCCGAGCGGGTGGGCAACGCGCTCGCGCTGAAGGTGCGTGACGTGCCGGGAGGCACCATCCGCAGCTTCCGCAGCTTCCCCGCCGAGGGTTTCCGTCTCGAACCCGGATCCGTTCCCGCCTCCCCGTACGTCGAGTCCGGCCGCACCGCGCTGCGCCTCGGCTACACGGACCCGGCGGGCCACCAGGGCGGGACCGCCGAACTCGACATCCGGCTCGACCTCTACGAGCTGCTCCAGCGATTCGAGAAGGGCTATCGGCCGTCGGTTGCCGACCTGCAGGGACAGCAATTGGCCCTCGCGGTCTTCAAGAACCGGCTGTCCGCCGTCCCGTACCAAGAGATCCTGCTCACCACCCACGGACACGACCTGCAGCGCATCCACCGTACCGAGGACCGTGTCCTGCACATGGAAGAGATCACGGCTGAGGCCGCGGGCGAGACCGAGGGCGACGCGTCCGGGCGGGACGACGCACCGCACCACACCACCGGCGAGGAGGAGACGACATGGCGCTGACCGGATCGCTCGGCACCTTCCACCACCCGGGCGTCAGCAGGGTCGACTACAAGCCCCTTGACATGGACCGTGTCCTCACCGCACTGCTCGCTCGGCTGTGGCACCACGGCATGCCCAGCAAGATCCGCCGGTCTAGGACACTCGAGGTCGAGGTGTTCGTCAAGCTGTTCCAGGACAATCCTGAGGTGTTCGACGGCTTCGAGCGGGAGACCACCTCACGCTGGATCTCCACCCATCTCCTGGACCTGGTCAACCGGGGTCGGGCCGACGAAGCGGTGGCGGGACCACGGCCCCTGCACGGCTTCACCTACCGATTCCGTAACAGCCGCAAATCCCGTCCCTACGGGGCGGATGAGCAGCTCTACGAGATGCTCACCGTCGATGAGGGCGCCCTGAAGGGGTTGCGGGAGTTCTTCTTCTCCGACGTGGATCGCGCCACTGGCATGATCACCCCCGGCCGGGGCACGGACGTCGAGACCCAGGCGCTGCTCCACCTCGTGGAACTGGCCGGAGGCCAGATGCAGGACCGCGCGGACACCGGAAGGCCTCGTACCCCGCATCCACCACTGTGTGCCGAACCCGCCCAGCTGCTCTGCCAGGACGTCATGCGGTTGCTCTACCACCAGGACCACATGCCGCGCACCGTCCTCGTGGACCACCTCAAGACGCTCTTCGCGTTCCACCTGGCGCTCTACCACCTGCGCATGGTCAAACTGCTGCCGGCCGCCGTGGCGAACGGCACTGTCCCGGCCGCCTGCCGCAAGGGGCATACCGGCCGGACGGCCGCCGACTGCTGCCCCCACCAGGTGCGGCTTTTCCTCGACGTGGACGGAAACCCCGGCACCCCGGCCGCAGCCCTGGCCGAACACAGCGCGGACATCTGGTACCGGCGTATTCCCCGCTTCATTCAGGCGACGTATCAGGTCAAAAAGCTCGACGACTTCGCCGTGCACCGCGCGACCAAGACCACCGCCGCCGGCCGGGCGGGCGACGCGAAGTACTCAACCGTCGAGGGCGCGCTGCGGCTGCTCGGCACCTCCCACCGCCAGGAACGCGACGCCTTCTTCCTCCAGCGGGCCACCCGGGTCCGCGACGAGGAGGACGAGCTGCCCACGGAGCTGAAGCGGGTCACCCAGCTCGGGCTCGACCCCTTCCAGGAGTACACCGAGATGCTCATGCACTACCGAGGGCGCTACTACCGCAGCCAGTTCGTGAAATGCCTGGACTCGATGCTGCTCAAGCACCGCCCCGGTGCCCTGATCGCCCAGCCCCGCGGCAAGGGCAGTACGGGCGCAGAGGGATCGGCGCGCCGCTTCGTCCTGGACGCGCGGCTCCTCGAAGTGCTCCTCCAGGTGTCGCTGCTCCGTGCGGCGGGGGACGGTTCCGGTGATCTCGCGACCTCCCCGATGCGGGTGGACGAGTTCCTCGCGCTGCTGCGGGACCGCTACGGGCTGTACATCGACCGGCTCCCCGACGGCGACGGCTTCTCCGGCGCCCACCTCGACGACCAGGCTGCGCTACGCGCCAACTCCGCTGCGTTCCTCAACCGGCTCCGCGAGATCGGCTATTACCGGGACATGTCCGACGCCTACCTGACGCAGACCATCACCCCCCGGTACGCCATCGGCACCGGGGCACGGACGGGAGCCACCGCCTGATGAGCACGACGGGGACGACAGGGATGTCGGAGACCACCCCCAGGGAGCTGCGCGAGGCGCTCGAAAGCGTCCTCGTGCCCCGGCTCGCGGCACTCGTCGGACAACGCGGCGCCGGGCACTGCATGCGGGTCACCGAGGCGGATTCCGAACTCGCGGCGTCGCTGGTACGCCGACTGCGCGGGGCCTTTGGCCCCGACGCCACGGTGTGTCTGCTCAAGCCCGCAGACGAACTCAGCCCGGACGGTGAGTTCCACGACGTGGGTGTCACCAGCACCAAGCTGGTCGAACTCCGCAACCGTGGTGAGGGCGAAGGCATTCTGCCCGGGCCACTCCTGGTCTTCGTCCCCCCAGGTACGAAGGTGAGCGCCGAGGACTCCTTCGGCATCGCGACCTTCGAGGAAGTGTCCCTCGGCGATGCCTATGCCCTCCTCGCGGACCATCTGCTCGACCAGGTGCCGCAGCGCCTGCGCCCCAGCGTGGACGCCCTGATCGCCGCCGTGCGCGAGCCCCCCGAGGGCCGGGGTAGTGACCGAGCGGTCGCCCAATATCTCCTCACTCTCCAGGGCAACGACCACCGCGATCAGGTCGCTGGGGCGGCGGTGTACCTCTTCGGGCTTGTCCCCGACTTCGAGCTTTTCGCCGACCCTGCCCTGGTGCACGAGCGGGTCGCCCAAAACCGGGCGCTGGTGGAGAAACTGACCACCTCGCCCCGGTCCGAGCGCCAGCGTGTCCTGGACCTCGGGCTGAGCGACAGCGACTTCGCCGCGCGCCTCGCCGGCTTCGCCACCCGGTGCGGACTTGAAGACCCCGCCGCCTGGACCCGCCGCATTGTGGTCGAGCGGGAAAACTGGGGGCTGTCCTTCGGGCACTGGCGCATCGACGAGCGGCACCGTGCCACCGTGGCCATCGACGTGTCAGAACTCGGACTTCCCCTCGCCGGCGACAACCCCGCCGACGTGAACAGCCATCCGGTGCTCGCGGCCATTGCCGGCCAGGCATACCTACTCGCGGGCGAGAAGGGCGTGCGCGAGATCACCGCGCGGTTCGCGGTGGAGCCCGACCCGCGCACAGTGGAAGGGCTTGAGCGGTTCCGGGTGGAGATCGTCACCGAGGGTGGCGATCCGATCGGTCGCTTCGTCCACAAGGGCAAGGGGACCCGCAGGACGGCGGAGTACCAGGCCAGGCTGGAGCGACTCAACAAGATCGACTGGGAGGAAGGCTGGCACTACATCCGCGTAGTCCCGCTCGACGCGGCCGGTGAACCGCTCCTTGTCGCACTCGGCGCCCATAACCTCCCTGGCGGTGAAAGTGAACGCTTCTACGTGATCCCCGAGGGGGAGACCGAGGAGCCCCCGGAACGCAGCGCCGGGCGCCACCCGGGTGTCGCGCAGGCGCTGCGGGCCCTGCAGCTCGACGCGCTCGCCGGCGGCGAGGACCCCTCCCGGGTGCTCGCGACCGACATCCGCTGGCGGCCGACCACCGCGAGAAGCCCCTACAAGGTTCTCCACGTCAAGGTCAGGTCTGCGGGGAACGCCGAGGTCAGGCTCTCGCCCCCGCTCGTACAGGTTCAGCAGGACCTTCTCGCCCACCCCGATGACACCTTTCTCCGGCGTCTCCTCCTGCGTCCGGACGGGACCGCAGATACGCCCACCGGTCTGGACGAGGACCTGCGGCAACAGCTCACCGGGCGGGCAGCCGAGGCATACGAAACCTTCCTGGGTACCCGGCACGCCTACTTCGCCGCCCTTCGCGGCGCACCCGCGGCCGCGGACGGTCAGGAGGCCGATCCGTCGCACCTCCTGACCAGCGAGGCGGTCGACTTCGAAGGCATCCGGGACGAACTGGTCGCTTACGTGGAGGCGTACGCGGAACTGCTCGACGCCCAGTCGCTCCACGTCGAACGGGCCGGTGACACCGGCCGTGGCAGCGCACTGGCCGCACTGGCCAGGATCCAGCAGATCGACTGCGTGGCCGCGACCCTCACCGACGGCCTCGGCCGCGGGGACACGGTCCTGCTGGTCTCTCCCACCCATCCGCTGCGCGCGCTCTGGCTGGCCACCTGGTCCGCAATGGGCCTGGACTGGACCCGGCGGCTCGGAGCCAGCGACAAGCGGGCCGTGCTCGCCGCCAAGGACTCCCTCCTGGGCTCCCTGGCGCCGCTCGGCTTCCCGTTCGCCGTTCCCCGTCAGGACGGTCGGCTCATGGCCGCCGCCGACAACCTCACCCCGTACTGGGGCGCCTATCTGCCCAGCGAGACCGCAGACCCCCGCGGTCTGCTCGGCAGGCTCGCCACCGTACTGCGCTTGCCCGCCGCGGCCCGGCCGGGCAACGGTGCCGGTGCGCTGTCCGGGACGGCCCTGGCCGACCGTGTCGAGCGGTACATCCGGCTGCACCCCTACGTCCGCACCTTGATCCTCAATGTCGTCAACGCGGGCCGTGCCGAGATCGTCGCCGACGCCCTTCTCGAACTGCAGCGACGCACCGCCACCCGTGACCTCACCTACGACATCCGACTGTGTGTGGCCGACCCCGAGGCCCCGGAGGTCGGCGCGGCCCTCACCGAACTACAGAGCGTGCAGAGCGAGATCTCCTCGGCCGAAGCCGAGGCGTTCCTCCACACGACCGGCCCGGCACGCACGCCGAAGCTCGTCCACTCCGTCCGCTCGGTAGCGGAATTCACCCGCCTGCCTGCCGAGTTCGACGCCCACCTCACTGTCCTCATCGACGCCTTCGGCGGCGAACAGCACTCCTCCGCTCCCCGCCAGAGCATCGCCCACGCCCCCGTCCACGGCTTGGTGCAGACGACCACCGCCGCCTACCAGGACACCGAGCAGCAGATCGTCTGGCGCACCGCACCACGGCACGGGGCCGCTCGGACCATAGAGGACTCCGAGGACCTGGCCACGCTGATGAGCCGCCTACCCGGGCTCCTCGCCACCGCGGCCGCCAGTGTGGCCACCGCCGGGCAGGCACCTCGAAACGTCCCTTGTACCGTCCTCTCCCTCGACACCGCCGACCGCGCCCTGCTCTACCAGGCACACCAGACCGGGGACTGGGTCGTCACCATCGACCGAACCCTCGGCCTGGAGTACTTCGACCACGCCGACGAGCACGGCAGGCCGGAATACGTCATCGACTACGCGCCCTCGCTGGGAAGCGGACTCGGACACCAGATCATGGTGAGCTCGAACTCCGTCGACGAGCTGCGTGGCCTGCTCGGCCCCACCGCCCGGCAGCACGGACTCGATGTCGCCGAACGCCACCTCAACACGTTCTTCGACCAACTCCGGTTGCTCTCCGACAACCTGGCTTTCAAGCTCGCCTCCACCGCCCCCAACCAGCGCACCGAAGTTCTCGGCCTTTCCCTGGCTCGCCTCTACCTGGACTACCAGGACGTGCTGCGCGACCAGATCGTCGTCCCTCTCGACGCCCACCCCGAGTTGTACGCCGAAGTACGCCGCCAGGCCCGCGAACTGGGCGACGCGCTCTCTTTCCAGCGCAGCGACCTCGCGCTCTTCCATCTGGACGCACGGCAGCGCACGATCACCTGCCGTCTCGTCGAGGTCAAGTGCTACACCGCACTCGACGACGTCAGTGCGTACCAGCGACTGAAGAACAAGATCGTCCAGCAGCTGGAGCGCAGCCAGAGCGTACTCACCGAATCCTTCGACCCTGCCCTGCACACGACTGACCGTGTGGACCGGCCGGTCAAGAACCTCGCCCTCGGCTCCATGCTCCGCTTCTACCTGGAGCGTGCCGCCCGCCACGGCACCATTGACCAGGCCGCCCGCACCAGCACACATCAGCTGCTCGACAGCCTCGACGACGGCTATCAGCTGCGCTTCACCCGCAGCGGACTCATCTTCGACCTCGCCCGAACCGGTACCGACCGGGAGATCGACGAGGGCGTGGAATTCCACCGGATCGGCAGCGACCTGATCGACGAGCTGATCCAGGCCATTCCCACGGTGCGGCCCGGCCTGGACGCTGTTCCGGCGTCTGACGCGGAGAGCCCGGAGGGGAGCGGCATCTTCCCGCTGGCCGATGCGTCCGAGGCGAGGGGGTCCGCTACCGCACCGACCCTGGCGCTGCTTCAGCTCTCCCTACCTCGCCTCGCCGACGCGGAGTTCCGTGCGGAACCAGAGGGCCCACCGAGCGACATGCCGGACAGCACGGCCGGGGTCATCGTGGAGGAGTCGGCCGCAGAGAAACCCGATCAGGCTGAGGCCGGAATTCCTCAGACTCCGGCGCCGGAGGGCGGGTACTCTCCGTCCCCGGAGCAGCATCAGGAGTCGGGACCGCCCACACCGTCCGCAGAGGCGCCGCCCCTCGAACGGGAGCAGGAGGAGTGGGGTGCGTCGCGTACCGGCACACCGAGTACTTCCGCCTCTCCGACCGCGTCATCGGACGGCCCGGTACAGCGGTCGGCCGCTGTGCTCGACCCGCAGAGCTTCCAGGAGGCACCGACCATCGGCGCCGTGGGACCCATTGCGACTCCGGTGCGCCCTTTCACTGTCGGTACGACAGTGCCGGACGTCTTCCTCGGGGTCACCCGCCCGTCGCCCCAGCACGGCGTCCTAGGGGAGGTGGCCGGCCGTAAGGTCGCACTCGATCTCCACGAGACACACACGATCAGCCTCTTCGGAGTCCAGGGCGGCGGCAAGAGCTACACCCTCGGCAGCGTCATCGAGGCCGCATCTCTTCCCGCCCCACCGGTTAACGAGCTTCCGCACCCCCTGGCCACCGTAGTTTTCCACTACAGCCAGACCATGGACTACGCACCCGAGTTCACATCCATGGCGGCACCCAACGACAACGAGGCGCAACTGGCCGTGCTGAAGGAGCGCTACGGGGCGGACCCCCGCGCACTCGACGATGTCCTGTTGCTGGCCCCCACCGATCAGGTCGAGGAACGTCGGAGGGAGTTCCCCAGCATCGCGGTCCAGCCTCTGGCCTTCGCGTCCAGCGAGCTCCAGGCGGCGCACTGGCGCTTCCTCATGGGCGCGGTGGGCAACCAGTCCACCTACATTCGCCAGCTGACCCGCATCATGCGCACCCACCGCAACGACCTGAGCCTTGACGTGATCCGGCAGGGCGTCGCCGATTCCGGGATGCCCGACCACGTGAAACAACTGGCCCTGGAACGACTGAAGCTCGCTGGCGACTACATCGACGACGGGGCACGGCTGACCGCCCACATCCGGCCGGGGCGCCTGATCATCGTGGACCTCAGGGACGAGTTCATCGAGAAGGACGAAGCCCTTGGGCTCTTCGTCGTCCTGATGCAGCTCTTCGCCGAGGCCCGCGTCGACGGCGAGCACTTCAACAAGCTCGTCGTGTTCGACGAGGCACACAAGTACATCGACAGCCCCGACCTCGTGGCCGGACTGGTCGAGGCGGTCCGCGAGATGCGACACAAGGGCATGAGCATCCTGGTCGCCAGTCAGGACCCGCCCTCCGTACCGATCTCCCTGATCGAGCTGTCCGACCACGTGATCCTGCACAAGTTCACTTCCCCGGCCTGGCTGAAGCACCTCCAGAAGGCGAACACCGCCTTCGCCGGCCTCCGCCCGGACCAGCTGGCCGAGCTCCAGCCCGGCGAGGCGTATGTGTGGGCGAGCAAGGCCACCGATCCGGCATTCACCCACGGAGCGGTGCGGGTGAGGTGCCGTCCGCGGGTGACAAAACACGGAGGCGGGACGAGGACCGCGAGCGGCAACTGAGAAGGGACGAAGGGGTTCGACAAGCCCACACGGCTCTCGGCCGAGCCCTTGCGACTGGCAGAAGCGATCCGGCTGCCCCTCGCCGTCACCGCCCGAGGCGGTCCGCTGAGCGCATGCGCCGCGCGGTGAGGCGGCGGGCGAGTCGTGGGAGGGCCGCGCCGACGATGAGGGTGGCGAGCTGGACGACGACATCCGCCCAGGGGGCCCGGAGCGTTTGTAGGTGGCGGTGCCGTCCTTGATCTCGATGAAGCCGCGCGGCTGTGCCCCGCGTCCGCTTCTGCCTTCGCTGGTCTTGGCCGCGCCGACCTCGGGTCGCGCGCCGCCGCCGAAGGCGACCTCGGTGACCGGAATCACGGTGACCTCGGCTCACCGAAGACGGCCGTCACTGAAGTCCGGGTGCCGCTTGTCGGCCAGCCGTTCAAGGAGGGTGACGGAGGCGTGGGCGGCGGCCATGTCGGCGAGCGCGACCGGCTGGTCCGTACCGTCCACGGCAATCATCAGGCTCCTGACGGTACCGAGGATGCGGGCGGGCGCGAACCTGACCGACCCGTAGGGCTTCAAAACGGCTTCACTGGTTGTGAGCTGGGGTTTCGTTGGGTGGTCAGCTTGCTCGGTGGTATTCGTTGATGATGCTTGTGACGGCCTGTGTGTGTTCGAGTCGAGTTGTCGGTAGAGGTATAACGTTCGGGGCGTCGAAGCGTGCCAGCTGGTTTCGGCCTTGGTGGGGACGGTGGCTGTTGAAGTGACGGGCGCAGTCGTGAAGGAGTTTGTCCGCGTGGCCTCTGCCGAAGATCAGCACTCGGGCGGTGCACTCCTCGCGGACGGAGCGTCTGAATCGCTTGGCATGCGGATTGCAGTTGGGGCTGCGGGGAGGGATCTTGGTCACGGTGATGCCCTCGCCGGGCGAACACGGCGTCGAAAGCCGCTGTGAACTTCCGGTGCCGTCCCTGGGTGACGCAGCACGGCGGGGACACGAAACCGCATCCGAGTAGTAGGCATTTGGCCTTCTCCCGATGCCTGCCGCCCACGCGCGCCCGGCGACCCCCTCTGCCTCCGATCGCTCGATGTCGTAGATCAATCAGGGAAGGAGACACGACCCTTCTTCCCTCACCGCACTGCGACCGGTGTCCTTGATCTCTTACTTCTTCGGGATCGGGCGGGATGTCTTATGGGTCGGGGAAAACTGGTAACGCAGACCCCTGCCAACCACCCGGAACCGGTCACGTCCGGCCGCCGCGAATGGGTTTGGTAGTTCGAGAACCCGCCGCCGTTCTGGATCGAGGGCAGAGGTGATCAGCAAGATCCGATAGCGGGTCCCACGAGCGTATTCTCGCGCCGCCCTTTCCTCGGAGACACCCAGTTCGAACTCCATCCGCTCTGTGTCGGACTCGCTGGTCGCCTTCACCTCGTACAGGCGTGTGGTGCCGCGGTAGGCAACCTCGAAGTCGTAGCCGTGGCCGTCGGACGCTGCCGCGTCCTCGTTGAGGACCGCGGCGTAGCCCGAGACCCAGTGGACCTCGGCGTACCGACGCTCCAGCCAGGCGCGTGCAGAGACCTCGCCCACCAGACCGATTGCCGCCTTCTGTTCCTCACTCAGTTGGGCCTTGCGCGAGACGACGATTCTCGGTGTCCGCGCGTCCACTGCGCGGCGGGGTTGCGGAACGGACGCCATTGTGTCCAGGCGCACTTTCCCGGACTGCGCGAGGAAGGTCTCGTCGACCGTCCGCGCCGCCAGTTCGGCGATGGCTGCGAAGTGGCCGCGCCCCACGACGATCTCTTCCTCGCCGATCTTGATCGTGGGCTGGACCGATCCGCGGGATCCGATGACGCCGGGAGATGGCACAGACGACTGTGCGAGGTCGCGGGCCGTGAGCCCCAGGAAGTCGGGATCGGCGCTGTGCGGCATGCCAGCTGGCCAGCCCACGCAGCGGGCTACCTCGTTCAGGAGTCGCTCGTCGCTCAGGAGGAGAAGGTCGGCCAATCCGGAACCGTGCACTGCGGTCCGCGCCTCCATCAGTGGGGTGCTGTTCCAGCCGGTCGGCACGGGGACGCGGTGATGACGGCACCAGGAGGGCACCAGTTTCGTCAGCACGGAGACCAAGCGTTCGAGCGCTGTCGTGTTGAGGCTGCGTAGCTCGTCGACGGGTTCGAGATCGCCTGCGCGCTCCAGGTCGTCGTCGGCGCCGTGCGACCGCAGCCAGTGGGCGACCCGTGCCCGCATCTGCTCCTCGGGAGGGGAGGCGAAGCGGGGCAGCCAGTCAGGGTCGGGAGTGAGGTCGTCCAGATGGCGGGCCGCTGCGTACGCGGCCACGTCGCCTCCTCCCGCAGCCTGTGGCGCGTACCGCTCGCGCAGGCGGTCCAGGACAGCATCGGCATGGGCGCGGACGAACTCGCTGAACGTCCGCTCATGGAGGTCTGGGTCGCAGACGGGCTTGTAGGGGGCTCCGAGCGCGGCGAGCGCCTCGTTGAACGCCTGGTAGTCCAGCGCCAGGGCTTCGCGAAGCTCGGCGGGCGTCGTGGAGGAACGGGCGACGGTGAGCAGCTCGGCAGCGGGGACCGGGAGGGTGTATGGGAACAGGCCGAGGACCGTGATCAGCTCCTCCTCGCCGGTGGCTTCGTCCAGGGCCTCGAAAACCGCGCTGGCGCGGTCGATGTCGGCCAGACAGACCAGGACGGGGCGCAGTTGCCGGACCGTGTGGTGCAGGTCGTTCGTGAGGCTGCGCCGCAGTTCCGAAATCCTGGACTCGGTGGTGTCGAGCGACAGCGCAAGTGTGCGGTCGTCGATGTGGTTCGGCATCTCGCCGTCCAGGTGCCGCTGCAGCTTGACGAGAACGAGCTCCAAGGCGTCCTGCAGGGACGGCTGATGGAGGAGTTGCGTGACCGCCGACGTGGATGCCTGCAGTTCGTCCCAGTCACCGTCGCCGTTCCAGACGACGACCGTAGGGTGGACGGGATGGGGCAGTGGCAGGCTGCGGGTCGTCGGCGGGGGCTCCACGCGCTCACCGGCGATCAGGATCTCGATCTCCTCGACCCGGACGATCCGGATTCCGCGCAACCGGTCGAGCAGTGAGCGCACGGTGCGTTCGCTACGACGCAGAAACGCGCCGGACTTGAGCTCCACCACCAGGGCCACCACCAGGACCAGCCACTCCCGGCCCTCGGTAAGCCGGGCATGGTCATTTGACGGCCTGATCGGCTCCTTGTCACGGTTGTTCACCTGCACCGTCGCCTCGGACAGCCGGGCCACGTGTGTTCCGCCCGACTCCAGTTTCTTCGCGATCCTCGCGCCGTCGTCGGATCCGGCGATCAGGATGGGATGGCCCGCCAGCTCGACGAGTGTCTCCTTGAGTGGATCGGACTCGTCGCAGACGTAGACCGGCTCCTCCTCGGAGGAGGGCGTAAGGGTCGTCAGGGTGTGCTCGCGGACCACCGCCAGCTGTACCGGCTCTCCGGTTGGCCAGGGCCAGCGCTCGCTTTCCGCTACGTGGGACCACGCCCTCCCGTAGTGCTTCTTGAACGAGACGCTGAGGTGGTCGGGCACCCCACCCGCGGCCACGATCACGCCGAGGTCCCTCACGGCCGCCCCAGCGTACTTGGATTCGTCCCAGAACCGCAGACCGGAGTGGCGTAGACGTTCAAGTACCGCTTTGTCGGCCAGAGCCCGACGGATCGAGAGGGGGAGTGAGGGGACGAACGCTGGAAGATCTCCTTCGGTGCTGAACCAGGCACGGTTCGGCGGGACGAAGGTCGGACCGTCGGTGTCCCTGCCCTCCACTGGGAGCCAGGGCATGAAGCGCAGGAAGGACGCGAGCGGGCTCGGCCAGGTGTGGGGGTCGGGATTCCGGTCGTGGTACGGCCGATGAAGGGGGACGGTGAAGGTTGTGTCCCTCCAGGTGCGGAGTCCGATGAGCAGCAACTCCGCGAATTCTCGGCGAGCGGCCGAGCCCAGCTCCGCGACCTCGACGGCACCTGGCAGGTGGGGTAGTTGCCGGCGAAACTCGTACGGCGTCCACGGGTGGGCGAAGCTGTTCCACGTACGGTCGACGTCCTTTGCCCAGGCACGTCCGAGCTCGTCGCCGAGCGGCAGCCTCCGGGCCACGACTCCAGGTTCCATGTTCCGGCCGTTGGCTGCCCCGAGCCTGCCGCCAACCCAGGAGAGGGGCAGGCCGTCTCCGACACCGATGGCCTTGAGGAAGTCGACGTAGGCCGCGAGGTCGCTGACCGGCACGGGCCAGTCGTCCGGGTCGCTGAGCCAGCGCTGACGCAGGGCCGCCAGGGACGGGATCCCACTGCCACCTGTCTCCAGAAACTTCGCCAGGTGTCGTCCTCCCTCGGTGCCCCAAGCAGGAGAGAAGAGGCAACGTGTCGCCTTGGTCCAGTCGCCGTCGCCAGTGGGCAGGCGGAAGCCTGTTTGGGGTAGCCGACGGCGTTCGGCCTCAGTGAGTGAGGGGAAGAGGCGGAGGGCGAAGGCCAAGGAATCCCGGCACAGGGCGTTCGAGGGGCTCTTAGCGAGGAGATCCCTCAGCGCTTCGAAGACCCGGCCGGGCCGGTACGGGCGTACCAGTCGGTGGGTTTCGAGGAAGGTACGGCCGGGACGTCCCCAGGCGATGCTGGGATGGGTGAAGGCCATACGCCGACGCAGGGCTTTCAGGGCCTTCGGTACCTGAGCGGTGCCGTTGCCAGCCTCGTCCTCGGGATGGAAGAAGACTGATTGCTCGCCCTTGCCAGCCGTCTCCGCACCACCGAGCGCGGGCCAGAGCCGGCCATCCTGATCGAGGATGATCCGTCGACCACGAAGGTCTTCGGGGTCGTCGGCGAACGCCCGCGCGAGGTCGTCGTAGAAGTCCGCCCACAGGGGAACCGACTGTGCATCTTCAGCGGGCTGCAACCGTTCGGCGACGCGCTCCACCCACGCCGCAGCCGTTCGCGACGAAGGGCGCATGAGCCTTCCGAGAAGGTTCTTGTGGAGTTTGATAAGACGGGCCTCCCGGAGTGGCCCGATGGAAGGATCGAGGAGGCACCCTCCGGCCTCGGCCAGCGCCTCGGCCGTGAGGACCGTCCAGGGGCGCGTCCCGGCCGACCATGCGAACGAATTTCGAAGCGTGCCCCACGAGTCTGCCCCGACCAGGGGAACGATCGGCTCGTCCGCCAGCTTCCCGTCGAGCACCCTGTCGATTCGGGCCGGGACGTCCCAGCACACGAGGTCCAGGACGAGATGCCGGACCGCGAAACACGGTCCCTCAGTGCGCAGTGCTGACACCAATCGGAGGCATAGCTTGGCCAATTGGTCCAGGAGGAACGCATTCAGGCCGACAGCCTCGCTGATGTGAAGCCGGGCCAGCTTGGTGAAGAACGGAGCATGGGCGTGGCCGCGGAAGGGCGCCCGGGCCGCATCCGACATGGGAAGGAAGGTGTACAGAAGACCGCACTCCAGGTCTTCGTCCAGCCGGAGCGCGATTCCGACCCAAGCTTCGCCTTCCCACTTCAGCCACTTCGCGTCGATCTCGCGCGCCTCGACGCTTTGTTCGATCACCCGTTGCAGCCCCTCGGAGGCGAGCGTGCGGCGGGCCAGCAGATAGCGTCCGCCTTCTGCGAGGTCAACCTCCTCGACCCACCCGCCCTCCTCTCGGGCAACCAGCGTGGACGGGGCCACGGAGCGGGCCAGCACGCGGCGACCGTCCCGGTCCCCACTGTCCTGGACGTCTACGATCAGCTCACCGACCCGGTCCAGGAAGAGCAGGAGCGGAGCCTCGCTACTGATCGCTTCTGTGGCCTGCGCGATCGCGGCCTCCACCGCGTGCTTGTTGCGCAGCGGCAGGCGTACGACTGTGGAAAATCCCTCCGCGGCCAGGGACTTGAGTGCGGCATCGGTGACCTTGGCCGGGACCGGCAGGGCCAGGGGCGAGATGTCCTCGATCACCCGGTCGGCCAGCTCCGGGTCGTCCACCAGCTCGCGCACGTCCTCAGGCCGCGCGAACCGGAAGCAGAATCCGTCGAACTCCACCGATGACGGGGACGCCTTGGAGTAGACCTCGGGCCAGTCCGTCAGCTGGAGCACACTGCGGAATCCGAGCCCCTTGTTGCCGATGCCCTCCCCGGCGCCCTTGTCCGACAAGGCGAGTTCCGTAATCGCGCGAAAGTTGCTCTCGGTGAATCCCGCGCCCTCGTTGGCAACGTACAGGACACCGTTCTTGCCCGCGTGCGGGCAGACCAGGACAGCGATCCTTCCAGCGCCGCACTCGGTCAGCGCATCGTGCCCGTTCTGGATGAGCTCCAATACAGCGCGACCCTCGTACTCCTGGGCCGTGTCCTCACTGACCGACTTCAGGCTCTCAGCAAAACGCCAGTCCTCGCCTGCCTGGTCGTAGATCTGGATGCGCCGCCGGGTCAGCCCCGTGATGATGTCCTGGAAGGCCATGCCAGCCTTCCCATCTCGCGTGGATGGAATCACTTATCCCCCTCTGTGGCCACGCACACAACGGGTGCGTGCCAGGAACCATGGCGCTCGCCCTGGGCTTTTTGCAGCAACGCTCGCTCTTTCCGGCCAACCTTGGTGGTGATTCATGGGTCGGCCAAAGGCAGCTGCGCGGCGGCTCCGGATCAGAAGTCATCCAGTTAGAAGCGGCATGGGATGACTCAAAGAGATGCTTCAAACGCCCTGGCTGTCAGTGGCGGATGCTACGGCGGCACGTGCGTCATAGCTGTATTGATCACGAACGTTGATAACGCCAGTCGGGCCTGTCCGACAACGAGACTCTGAAGGCCGCGGCAAGGTATTCGCGGCCGAGCTTGACCGGCCACACACGCTTGTGGCGTGCCACCGCCTTCACGTGTCGCACCTGCGGCTACGCCAACGCCAGCACCGTCGTGAGGGGTGTGAGCCGTGGGGCGTTGGTCCAAATCCCCCCTCGGACACGCACATAAAAGCCCTCCGGGCCGCCTGCTCCTCGCGGCAGCGACCCCGGGGGGCTTTTTCATGCGCTGCGGGCCGGGAGGGGGCCGTCTTCGGTGGTTACCCGGGGGACCGGGCGGGCGAGGTGGGTTACGCGGGCCACGGCGGTGGGGGCCGGGCGCTGCTCGGCGCGGGTGGCCTTGCCGGTGGTCCACAGCCATCCGATGTCCCGGGCGAAGGACCAGACCAGCGAGGTCAGGGCCAGCAGGACGACGCCGAGGGTGGCGGGGGCCGGGAGGAGGCCGGTGGCGGCCAGGAGGAGGGCGACGCCCTGGAGGGCGGCCACCGTTTTGCGGGCCATGCTGTGCGGGAGCGGCGCGTTCATCCAGGGGAGGAAGCGGGCGGCGGCGACGAAGGCGTAGCGCATGCCGCCGATCAGCAGCACCCAGGGGCCCAGCGCGGTGGCGACGTAGACGCTGAGCACCAGGATGAGGATGGCGTCGACCTCCATGTCGAACCGGGCGCCCAGCGCCGAGGAGGAGCCGGTGCGGCGCGCCACCTGGCCGTCGACCGCGTCGAGGATCAGGGCCACCGCCGTGAGGGCGGTGAGGACCGCGACCCGGGGCGGGCTCGTGAAGGAGTCGGCGACCAGCGCGGTCACGCCTCCGACGAGGGTGGCGCGGGCCAGGGTGACGCGGTTGGCGGGCCCGAAGGAGGACAGCCAGGAGCGGGAGACGGCGCGGGTCAGTACGGCCCAGGTGACGGCCGCGAAGGCGAGGCCGGTGAGCCAGCCTGCGGGACCCAGGCCGAGCGAGGCGCCCAGAAGCGTGAGCAGGAGGAGCTGTACGCCCGCTCCCGCCGCCGTCTCCTGCCGCAACAGCCTCGCGTTGTATGTGGTGTTCAGGGCCACCGGGCACCCCTCCGGCTGTGTGACAGTGTCGATTGGCGCCGCGTAGCGTGTGCGCGGCTTGATGATGTCCCGTACGTGGCGCGTCTCCCGTTTGTTCAGCGCGAGATGCGGCCCGTTGTTTCCGGGCGGAGTTTCCGCTCGATCCTTAAGGAGGACGCTCATGGAGCGCGCCGCCCGTGCTTTCTGGCTCAACTCCCCCGGTCACGGCGGGATACGGGATGTGGTGCTGCCCGAGCCCGCGGAGGGTGAGGTGGTGGTGCGGACGCTGTGCTCCGGTGTGAGCCGTGGCACGGAGGCGCTGGTGTTCCGGGGCGGGGTGCCTCAGAGCCAGTACGGCGCGATGCGGGCGCCGTTCCAGGAGGGCGACTTCCCCGGGCCGGTGAAGTACGGCTACCTCAATGTGGGGGTGGTCGAGGAGGGGCCTCGGGAGTTGGAGGGCCGTACGGTCTTCTGTCTGTTCCCGCATCAGACGCGGTACGTGGTCCCGGCGAGCGCCGTGACACCCGTACCGGAGGGCGTGCCCGCCGAGCGGGCGGTGCTGGCCGGGACGGTGGAGACCGCGGTGAACGCCGTGTGGGACGCGGCGCCGCTGCTCGGCGACCGGATCGCGGTGGTCGGGGCGGGGATGGTCGGGGCGTCGGTCGCCGCGCTGCTGGCCCGCTATCCGGCCGTACGGGTGCAGTTGGTGGACGCCGACCCGGCGCGGGCCGAGATCGCCAAGGCGCTCGGTGTCGACTTCGCGCTGCCGGAGGAGGCGGAGGGCGAGCGGGATCTGGTGGTGCACGCCAGCGCGAGTGAGGCAGGCCTCGCGCGCTCCCTGGAACTCCTCGCTCCGGAGGGCACGGTCATCGAGCTGAGCTGGTACGGCGACCGCCGGATCAGCGTGCCGCTGGGCGAGGCGTTCCACTCCCGGCGGCTGACCGTGCGCAGCAGCCAGGTGGGGACGGTGTCCCCGGCCGCCCGGAGCGGCCGCCGGGGCTACGCGGACCGGCTGGCGGTCGCGCTGGAACTGCTCGCCGATCCCGCGCTCGACGCGCTGGTCACCGGGGAGTGCGCGTTCGAGGAACTGCCGGGGGTGATGGCCCGGATCGCCGCCGGTGAGCTGCCGGGGCTGTGCCACCGGGTGCGGTACTAGGCGTTCGCGCTCAGCGTGTGACGCAGTGCTCACCGGCCGACTGAAACAAGGCTGAGCTGGGGCTGAACACGGGGAAGGCATCGGCCGTACTAGTAGCCGAGATGTGCCGCCGGACCGGGAGGGCCGTTGTTCAGCATCACCGTCCGCGATCACCTGATGGTCGCCCACAGCTTCAGCGGAGAGGTCTTCGGACCCGCGCAGCGTCTGCACGGAGCCACGTTTCTGGTGGACGCCACCTTCCGGCGCGCCGCGCTGGACGACGACAACATCGTCGTCGACATCGGACTGGCCACCCAGGAACTGTCCTCGGTCGTCGGCGACCTCAACTACCGCAACCTCGATGACGAGCCCGCCTTCAAGGGGATCAACACCTCCACCGAGTTCCTGGCCAAGGTCATCGCCGACCGGCTCGCGGAGCGGGTGCACGCCGGGGCGCTCGGCGAGGGCGCGCGCGGCCTGGCCGGGATTCAGGTGACCCTGCATGAGTCGCATGTCGCCTGGGCGAGTTACGAGCGTGACCTGTGACCGCCCATCTGGAGAGCCCCGGGAGCCTGATGAGTTTCGGCGGCGGTGCCGCCCCGCCGCCGGTGCGCCGGGTGCATGTCGTCATGCCCGGCGGGGTGGCCGACCCGGCCGCGCCGAGCGGCGGCAATACGTACGACCGGCGGATCTGCCGGGAGCTGCCCGGCATCGGCTGGGACGTCCACGAGCACACGATCGCGGGCAGCTGGCCGCAGCCAGGGCCCGCGACGCGCGCGGAACTGTCCCGGCTGCTGGCCGAGCTGGCGGACGGCAGCATCGTCCTCCTCGACGGCCTCGTCGCCTGCGCGCTCCCCTATCTCGTCGTTCCCGAGGCGGAGCGGCTGCGGCTCGCGGTGCTGGTGCATCTGCCGTTGGGTGAGGAGACGGGGCTGGCCCCCGGCCGGGCGGCGGACCTGGACGCGCTGGAGCGCAAGACGCTGGGCGCGATGCCCGCCGTCGTCGTCACCAGCGGCTGGGCGGCGCGGCGGCTCGTGGCGCACCACGGGCTGGACCCGGGCCGGGTCCATGTGGCCGCGCCCGGCGCCGATGTGGCGTCGCAGGCGTCCGGCACGGACGAGGGCACCCGGCTGCTGTGCGTCGCCTCGGTGACGCCGCGCAAGGGCCAGCACCGGCTGGTGGAGGCGCTGGCCGAGGTCACCGATGTGCCGTGGACGCTTGAGTGCGTCGGCGGTCTCGGCCAGGACCCCGGCTATGTGGAACGGGTCCGCGAGCTGATCGCGGCGAACGGCCTCGGCGACCGGGTACGGCTCACCGGGCCGCTCCAGGGCCCGGAGCTGGAGGCGAGCTTCGCCGGTGCCGATCTGCTGGTGCTCGCCTCGTACGCCGAGACCTACGGGATGGTGGTGACCGAGGCGCTGGCGCACGGCGTTCCGGTGCTGGCCACCGCGGTGGGCGGGGTTCCGGAGGCGCTCGGGCACGCGCCCGAGGGCAGTGTGCCGGGCCTGCTCGTCGCCCCGGACGACCCGGCCGCGCTCAGGGCGGCGCTGCGCCGCTGGCTGGGCGACCCCGATGTACGCCGCCGGCTGATCACGGCCGCCCGCGGCCGCCGCACCGCGCTGGACGGCTGGCAGACGACCGTCCGGGATCTGGCCGGTGCGCTGGAACGACTTCGCCGCGAACCCCGGAGGGCCGCGTGACCACCACCGATACGCCTCAGTACGCACCCGAGTGGCTGGAGTTGCGCGAGGGCGCGGACGCCCTCGCCCGCGCGCCCGAACTCGTGGTGCCGCTGCGGGCCCGGTTCGCCGAGCTGCCCGAGGGCACCGAGCGGGTGATCCATGACCTCGGCTGCGGCACCGGCTCCCTGGGCCGGTGGCTGGCGCCCCGGCTGGACGGCCCGCAGCAGTGGGTTCTGCACGACCACGACCCGGCGCTTCTGGAGCTGGCGGCCGCGCGGGCGCCGCGTACGGCCGCCGACGGCAGCCCGGTCACGGTGCGCACGCGCCGCGGTGACCTGGGCTCGCTGACCGCGGCCGATCTGGCGGGTGCCTCGCTGGTGACGGCCTCCGCGCTGCTGGACGTGCTCACCGCCGAGGAGGTGGAGGGGCTGGCCGCGGCGAGTGCCGGGGCAGGTTGTCCGGTGCTGCTGGCGCTGTCGGTGGCGGGACGGGTCGATCTGACCCCGGAGGACCCGCTGGACGCGGAGATCGCGGAGGCGTTCAACGCCCATCAGCGCCGGTCCGGTCTGCTGGGTCCGGACGCGGTCGAGGTGGCGTCCGAGGCCTTCGCCCGGCACGGTGCGACGGTACGGACGCACGCCAGCCCCTGGCTGCTGGGCGCCGGGGAGTCGGCGCTGGCGGCGGAGTGGCTGCGGGGCTGGGTGGGCGCGGCGGTGGAGCACCGGCCGGAGCTGAAGCCGCGCGCCGAGACGTATCTGCGGCGCAGGCTGGCGGAGTGCGAGGCGGGCGGGCTGCGGGTGGTGGTGCACCACGACGATCTGCTGGCGCTGCCGCGTCCGGTGGGCGACGGGCCTACGGGCGGAGTGTCATGAGCGCGACGATCCGGGCGCGGCTCGGCACCCTCGCCGGGGCGGCCATCATCGCGGTGCTGCTGTGGCAGATGGGCACCGGCGCCTTCCTGGACGGGCTGCGCCGCATCGACGGCCTCACGCTGCTGGCCGCGCTCGGACTCGGCCTGCTGACCACCGTGTTCAGCGCCTGGCGCTGGTGCGTGGTGGCGCGGGCGCTGCGCATCCGGCTGCCCCTGGCCCAGGCCGTCGCCGACTACTACCGCTCGCAGTTCCTCAACGCGGCGCTGCCCGGCGGCGTCCTCGGCGATGTGCACCGGGCGGTACGGCACGGGCGCACCGAGGGCGATGTCGCCCGGGGCGTGCGCGCGGTGGTGCTGGAGCGGACGGCGGGTCAGGTGGTGCTGGTGATGGTCGGCGTGGCGGTTCTCTTCGCCCGGCCCTCGCTCGTCCTCGCGGAGGCCCGCCAGGCGCTCCACGCCGTGGCCACGACGCCCGGCGCCGCACTCGCGCTGATCGCGGTGTGCGGGCTCGGGGCCGTGGCCGTCGTACGGCTGCGCCGCAGGCCCGGCACCTCGCGGGGGCGCCGGGCGCTGCGCACCGCGCTCGCCGAGGCGCGGCTCGGGCTGCTGGCCCGCGCGAGCTGGCCGGGGGTCGTGTTCTCGTCCGCCGTGGTGCTGGCGGGCTATCTCGGAACGTTCCTGCTGGCCGCGCGAGCGGCGGGATCAACCGCCCCGGCGGCCGAGCTGGTGCCCATCATGGTGCTGGCCCTGCTCGCCATGGCGCTGCCGCTGAACGTCGGCGGCTGGGGCCCCCGCGAGGGCGTCACCGCCTGGGCCTTCGGCACCGCGGGCCTGGGCGCCGCCCAGGGGCTGACGGTCTCCGTCGTGTACGGGGTGCTCACCTTCGCCGCGAGCCTGCCCGGTCTCGGTGTGCTGGTCGGTCAGTGGGCCGTCGGGCTGCGGCGTCCCCAGGTCCAGCTCGAAGAGGGTGTCCTCGCCGAGACGGGCCCGGCGGGTCCGGGGCCGCAGGGCGTCGCGCATGACGGGGGTGCCGTCGAAGCGGAGCCCCGGGATGCCGTCGCCGAGCAGAACCGGTGCCACGGTGACATAGAGGCGATGCAGCGCGCCGTCATGCAGAAAGCGCGACACCGTGACGCCGCCGCCCTCGATCAGCACCCGGCCAAGTCCGCGCGCCGCAAGCGCCTCCACCAGGCGCTGCGGCGCGAACGCGGCACGGTCCGGCAGGGTCAGTACGTCAACTCCGTCCGGCGCCGGCCGCCCGTCCCGGGCGTCCGCTCCCACCGCCCACAGGGTCGGCGCTGAGCCGTCGGTGAAGACCCGGCGATGGTGAGGTACCCGGCCGTGCGGATCGAGCACGACGCGCACCGGATGCGGTCCGGCGCAGGCGCGCACGGTGAGCTGGGGGTCGTCCGCGATGGCGGTCCCGGCCCCGACGACCACGGCGTCGGTGAGGGCGCGCAGCCGGTGCAGATGGCACCGGTCCTCCTCGCCGGTGACGTAGTCGGCGTCGCCGGTGCGGGTCGCGATGAACCCGTCGAGGCTCTGGCCGAGCTGGGCGATCGTCAGCCGCGGCCCGGCCAGGCAGAGCGGCAGATAGCGGTCGGCGAGTTCGTCCGCCTCCTCGGTGGCGTCCTGCCGCCAGCGCACCGCGCCGTCCGCGCCGCGCGTCAGCCCGGCGGCCCGGGCCTCGGCCACGGTCCGTATGGAGAGCAGCCGCTCCCATGCCTGTGCCGTATCCAGGGTCGTCATCGCGTCTCCCCCGCTTCCTGCCGGTCGCACACTTCCCGCCGGTCGCCGACTTTCTGCCGGTCGCCGACTTTCTGCCGGTCGCCGACCAAATCTAGATACTCGGCGAAGGATTCGGTGAGTGCGGCGAGAAGTTCCTTTCCCTTCCCGGCGGACGCCAGGGAAGGACGGCCGATGACACCGGACTCGGTGTACTCGGCCATACCGAGAGTCAGCAGATGCTTCCGGTCGTCGGCGAGACAATCGGAGGTTTCATAACCGGGACGGACGAGTTCGGGATGGGCATGCAGCAGGATGGAGGTCTCCACTTCCCCCGCGTGCATATCGCTGTACGACGGGGTCTGGACACCGGCCCTGGTGCGGGCCGTGTCCCAGTCGGCCGAGCCCGGGAAAAGGGCCATGCGGGTACCGGTCCCGGCGGATTCCTGAACAATGTTGCGCAGGACGTAATTTCCGCCGTGTCCGTTCACCAGAATCAGCGAGCCGACACCCGAGCGGCGCAGCGATCCGGCGATGTCGCGCACCACGGAGTACAGGGTCGCGGCGGATATGGAGACGGTGCCCGGCCAGTCCGCGTGCTCGTGCGAGCACGACACCGTGACGGGCGGGAGGAGTTGGACCGGATACGCCGCGGCGATCTCTCTGGCGATGGTGCAGGCGATGACCGTGTCCGTCACCAGCGGGAGATACGCGCCGTGTTGCTCGAAGCTGCCGATGGGCAGGACGGCGACGCCGGCCCGCAGGTCCCGCACCTCCTCGGTGGTCGTCGGCGGCAGGAGCCCCGAGGCCCACTGGTCCGGCGTTTCCGAATCGCTCATGTTCTTCGGGCCTTTCGTTCTTCGTGCTACGGGATGCGCGGCCAATCACCCGGCCGACTTCTCCATTTTCCCCTACGCCACCCGGCGTTTACCAGATAGGGTTGCAACATGACAGCAAGTGATAGCGTGTTGGTCGACAGCGCACGTCGATCGGATGTCGAACGAGTGGTGAATCTCCGGCTGTCCACCGTGCACGGCGATTTTCTCGCTTTCGGCTACCAGGACCACAATCGCGGAGACGAACAGATCGCGCTGGTATACGGCGACGTCAAGGGCGAGGACGCACTCACGCGCGTGCATTCCGAGTGCCTGACCGGAGACGCCTTCGGCTCCCGGCACTGCGAATGCGGCGACCAACTCTCCGCGGCGCTGCGCGCCATCGTGAGCGAGGGGCGGGGCATCCTCGTCTATCTCCGCGGCCACGAGGGCCGGGGCATCGGCCTGCTGGCCAAGCTCCAGGCGATGCAGCTGCAGGCGGAAGGGCTCGACACGGTCGAGGCCAACCTCGCCCTCGGCCTCCCGGACGACGCCCGCGACTACCAGGTGGCGGCGGAGATGCTGCACGACCTCGGGGTGCGCTCCATACGGCTGCTCTCCAACAACCCGCGCAAGCGGGAGGCGCTGCTGCGCCACGGCATCAAGATCAGCGAGCAGGTTCCGCTGCTGATCCAGCCGTGCGAGGAGAACCTGCCGTACCTGCTGACCAAGCGGGAGCGGATGGACCACTACCTGCCGCATCTGGACGGCGTGCTGTCGTCCGTCGACGGCGGCGCCGAGCGGTCCTGAGCGGCGCGCGGAGCCGGTGGCGCCGATGGCGCGGCGGGACGGTCAGCTGAGCCCACCGCGCCGTCGGCGATCTCGTGCACCCGGTCGGGAGCCGTTCGCATGACCTAGAACGGGCGATCAGTGCACATATGTCCGATGATGTGAAGCATGGACGTGGAGATCACGCTCCGGGTGGACGGTACGGAGCACCGGCTCACCGTCGACACCCGTACGACGCTGCTGGACACCCTCCGCGAGCGGCTGGGGAACACCAGCCCCAAGAAGGGCTGTGACCATGGCCAGTGCGGCGCCTGCACGATCCTGCTCGACGGCCGCCGCGCGCTGGCCTGTCTGGCGCTGGCGGTGGCGCACCAGGGCGCCGACATCGTCACGGCCGCCGGTCTCGTCAATGGCGACGGTGCCGCGGAGGGCGACGGCCTGCATCCGCTGCAGCGCTCGTTCATCGCCCATGACGCCTTCCAGTGCGGCTACTGCACCCCCGGCCAGATCTGCTCGGCGGTCGGCATGCTGCGCGAGGCGGCGGACGGCTGGCCGAGCGCCGTGGCCAAGGATCCGAACGCCGCCGATGTGGTGCTGGACGACGAGGAGATCGCCGAGCGCATGAGCGGCAACCTGTGCCGCTGCGCCGCGTACGCCAACATCGTCCCGGCCATCGCCGATGTGGCGCACCGGGACGAGGCCGCACGCCATCAGGAGGGGCACCGATGAAACCCTTCCGCTACGAGCATGCCGACACCGTGTCGGCGGCCGTGACCGCGCTGGCCGAGGAGCCCGGGGCGGCGTATCTGGCCGGTGGTACGAACCTGGTGGACCTGATGCGGCTGGAGGTCGCGACCCCCGAGGTCCTGATCGACGTCCGGCGGCTCACCTCCGACCGGATCGAGGAGCTGCCGGACGGGGCCCTGCGCATCGGCGCCGCCGTCACGGGCAGCGATCTGGCCGCCGACCGGCGGGTCCGGCGGCGCTATCCGGTGCTCTCGCAAGGCCTGCTGGCGGGCGCCTCGGGCCAGTTGCGCAACCTCGCCACCACCGGCGGGAACCTGTTGCAGCGCACCCGCTGCCCGTACTTCCAGAACGTGACCACCCCGTGCAACAAACGCGCACCGGGGTCGGGCTGTTCGGCGCTGGAGGGCCATCAGCGCGATATGGCGATCCTCGGCGCCTCGCCCTCCTGTGTGGCCACCCACCCCTCCGACATGGCGGTCGCGCTGGCGGCGCTCGACGCCGTGGTGTGCGTCCAGGGCGTACAGGGCCAGAGCCCGGACGGCGAGCGGCGCGTCCCGCTGACCGAGCTGCACCGGCTGCCCGGCGACTCCCCCGAGCAGGACACCGTGCTGCGGCGCGGGGAGCTGATCACGGCCGTGGAGCTGCCGCCGCCCGACTTCGCCACCACCTCCCGCTACCGCAAGGTGCGCGACCGCGCCTCGTACGCGTTCGCGCTGGTGTCGGTCGCCGCCGCGCTGGACGTCACGGACGGCGGCACCGTACGGGACGTACGCATCGCGCTGGGCGGCGTGGCGCACAAGCCGTGGCGGGCGTGGAAGGCCGAGGAGTCGCTGCGCGGCGCGCCCGCGACGTGGGACAGCTTCCGGGACGCCGCCGCGGCCGAACTGGCCCAGGCGGAGCCGCTGCCGGGCAACGCCTTCAAAGTGGCGCTCGCCCGCAACACCCTCGTCGCCACGCTGCTCGATCTGCTGGAGGTCGCCCGATGAGCAAGGCCAGCGAGGAGGTCAGGGAGCGGCCGCGGGCGGTCGGCACGCCGCTGCGCCGGGTCGACGGCGCGCTGAAGGTCACCGGCACCGCCACCTACGCCTTCGAGTGGCCCGTCGAGCACCCCGCCTATCTCCATCCGCTGCAGTCCACCATCGCCGCCGGGCGGATCACCGGGGTGGACACGTCCGCCGCGGAGGCCGAGCCGGGGGTGCTGGCCGTGCTCACCCATCTCACCGCGCCACGGCTGACCATCCCGGACGATCCGGAGCTGGCGGTGCTGCAGTCCGACGAGGTGGCCTGGCGCGGGCAGTTCACCG
Source organism: Streptomyces sp. NPDC059850 (assembly GCF_042731515.1). Lineage (NCBI taxonomy): Bacteria > Bacillati > Actinomycetota > Actinomycetes > Kitasatosporales > Streptomycetaceae > Streptomyces > Streptomyces sp. NPDC059850. Next base: position 17,472 of record NZ_JBHWJI010000046.1, on the reverse strand, counting down.
GCGCGGTGGTCGCGGAGACCCCGGAGACGGCCCGGTACGCGGCGGGCCTGGTGCGGTTCACGTACGAGCAGCGCCCGCCGGACACCGCGCTGCGCGAGGACCGCGACGACCTCTACAAGCCGCTGGACGCGGCCCAGTTCGGCCAGGGCGGTGGCGAACTCCAGGACGGCTCCCCCGCCGACAGCGTCCTCGGCGACGCCGACGCGGCGCTGGCCGGTGCGCACACCACGCTGGACGCCACGTACACCACGCCGATGCACCACAACAACCCGATGGAGCCGCACACCGCCGTGGTCACCTGGACCGACGGCGAGCTGCTGGTGTACTGCTCCACGCAGGGCGCCACCATGAGCCGCGATCTGATCGCCGCCACCCTGGGGCTCGAACCGGGCCGGGTGCGGGTGGTGTCCCCGCACGTCGGCGGCGGCTTCGGCTCGAAGGTCTATCCGCACAGCTACGCGGTGCTCGCCGCGATGGCGGCGCGGACCGTGCGCAGACCGGTGAAGTTCACGCTGACCCGCCAGCAGATGTTCGCGCTGGTGGGCTTCCGCCCGGCGTCGATCCAGCACATCCGGCTGGGAGCCGACACCGAGGGCAGGCTCACCGCCATCACCCATGACGTGGTCGAGCAGACCGCCCGCGCCAAGGGGTACGCCGACCAGACCGCCGTCTGCACCCGGCTGCTGTACGCCGCCCCACACCGGCGCACCACCCACCGGCTGGCCCCGCTCGACATCCCGGTGCCGACGATCATGCGGGCGCCGGGCGAGGCGCAGGGCATGTTCGCGCTGGAGTCGGCGATGGACGAGATGGCCATCGCGTGCGGCATGGACCCGGTGGAGTTCCGCATCCGCAACGAGCCGGACGTCCACCCCGAGTCGGGGCTGCCGTTCTCCAGCCGCCATCTGGTGGCCTGTCTGCGCGAGGGCGCCCGCCGGGCCGGATGGGAGCGCCGCGATCCGACGCCCCGGGCGCGCCGCATGGGGCGCTGGCTGATCGGGACCGGGGTGGCCGTCTCCACGTACCCCTCGCCGCGCCTCCCGGGGAACGCGGCGACGGTCCGGATCGCACCGGACGGGCACTGCACGGTGCTGATCGCCGCCGCCGACCTCGGCACCGGCACCTGGACGGCGCTCACCCAGATCGCCGCGGACGCGCTCGGCGTGCCGGTCGAGCGGGTGGAGCTGCGCATCGGGGACACCACCCTGCCCAGCGCCTCCCCCGCCGGTTTCTCCTCCGGCATCAACAGCTGGGGTTCGTCGATCGCGGAGGCCGCCAACCAGTTGGGGGCGCTCCTGGAGACCGAGCACGGCGGTGTGATCCCGCCGGACGGTCTGGAGGTCACCGCCGACTTGCCCGCGAACCCCGCCGCCGAGCGGTACGCGATGCACAGCTTCGGCGCGCAGTTCGCCGAGGTCCGGGTGGACGCGGACACCGGGGAGATCCGGGTGCCACGGCTGCTGGGCATGTTCGACGTGGGCCGGGTCATCAACCCGAGGACCGCCCGCTCGCAGCTGCTGGGCGGCATGACGCAGGGCATGTCGATGGCGCTGTACGAACACAGCGTGCTGGACCCGCGCTTCGGGCATGTGGTCAACCAGGACTTCGCCCAGTACCACATCGCCGCCAACGCCGATGTGCACGCGGTCGAGGCGCACTGGGTGGACGCGGCGGACCCGCACACCAATGTGATGGGCGCCAAGGGGGTCGGCGAGGTGTGCATCGTGGGCACGGCCGCGGCCATCGCCAACGCGGTGCACCACGCGACCGGTGTGCGGGTGCGCGACCTGCCGATCACCCTCGACAAGCTGCTCGCCACCAGCTGATCTCTACAGACTGATCGCCGCGGCCTCGCGCGCGAAGTCGGCGATGTCGCGCGGCGGGCGGCCCAGCGCGCGCTGGACGCCGTCCGTCAGCTGTGCGTTACGGCCGTCCAGGAGCGCGCCGAACAGCTCGGCCAGGAAGGCGACGAGGTCGTCGGAGAGCCCGTAGCCGCTCAGCATCGTCCCGTACTCCTCGACGGAGACCGGTGTGTAGCGCACCTCGCGTCCGCTCGCGCGGGCGATCTCCCCGGCCGCCTCGGCGAAGGTCAGCAGCCGGGGGCCGGTGAGGTCGTGGATCCGCCCCGCGTGCCCGTCGCCGGTCAGGGCCGCGACCGCGACGTCCGCGATGTCGTCGGCGTCGATGAAGGGCTCCTCGACGTCCCCGGCGGGGAAGACGATCTCGCCGCCGAGCACGCCGTCCCGCAGGATGCCCTCGCTGAAGTTCTGGAAGAACCAGCTCGCCCGGAGGACCGTCCACTCGGCGCCGTCCACCGCCACGGCCCGCTCGGCGGGCAGCGTCGCGTCCATACCGCGCGCGGAGAGCAGCACCAGCCGCCGGGTGCCGCCGCGGACGGCCTGTTCGGCGAAGTCCCGGAGGGTGGCGGCGGCGCCCGGGTCGGCGATGTCGGGGTAGTACGCGAGGTACGCGGCGCCGGTGCCGCGCAGCGCGGGCGCCCAGGTCGTGCGGTCCTCCCAGTCGAAGGGCGGCTCGCCGGTGCGGGAGCCGATACGGACCGGCCGCCCGGCGGCGGTCAGCCGCTCGGCGATCCGGCGGCCGGTCTTGCCGGTGCCGCCGAGTACCAGCGTGGTGTTCTCGGTTGTGGTCATACGGACAGTCAACTGGGCTGCGGTGAGACGGGCCATGGCCGAGAGGCTCATCCGCATAAGCGCGCGTCTACGCTGTGCGGCATGGACGCGCTGGCGAACCTGCTGGACGGGCCCCGGGCCCGGGACGCCTTTCTGCTGCGGGCCGTGATGGAGCCGCCGTGGTCGGTGCGGATCGAGGACCGGGCCCCGCTGTGTCTGATGACGGTGGCGCGCGGCGAGGCGTGGGTAGTGCCGGGCGACGGCGCGCCACGGCGGCTGGGTCCGGGGGACGTGGCGGTCGTGCGCGGCCCGGATCCGTACACCGTGGCGGACTCGCCGGACACCGCGCCGCAGGCGTGGATCCTGCCGGACGAGAAGTGCCGGACGGCGGACGGCCGGGATCTGGCCGAGGCGATGGCGCTGGGCGTGCGCACCTGGGGCAACAGCGCGGACGGCTCGACGACGCTGCTCATCGGCACCTACCTGCTGGACGGGGAGATCAGCGGGCGGCTGCTGAACGCGCTGCCGCCGCTGCTGGTGCTGGACGGCGAGGTGTGGGACTGCCCGCTGATGCCCTGGCTCGGCGAGGAGATCGTGAGGGACGAGGCGGGCCAGTCGGCGGTGCTGGACCGGCTGCTGGACCTGCTGCTGATCGCCGTGCTGCGGGCCTGGTTCGCCCGGCCGGAGGCGCGGGCCCCGGCCTGGTACCGGGCGCTGGGCGATCCGGTGGTGAGCCATGCGCTGCGGCTGCTGCAGAACAACCCGGCGCATCCGTGGACGGTGGCGGGGCTGGCCGCGAAGGCGGGCGTCTCGCGGGCGGCGCTGGCCCGCCGCTTCACCGCGCTGGTGGGCGAGCCGCCGATGGCGTATCTGACCGGCTGGCGGCTGGCACTCGCCGCCGATCTGCTGCGCGAGCCGGACGCGACGCTGGCGGCGGTGGCCCGGCGCGTGGGGTACGGCAGCGCGTTCGCGCTGTCCACGGCGTTCAAGCGCGAACGCGGCATCAGCCCCCGCGACCACCGCGCCCACGGTCCCGCGCCGACCGCGAGCTGACCGGCGGCCCGTACGGAGACGCCGGGCTCAGCCCGTGGTGGCGCCTCGGTCGCCGCCGCGTACGGGGCGCATTCCCGCTGCGGGGCCGCGCAGGCAGCCGTCCGGGCCGCAGGTGGTGGTGCGGTCGTAGAGGTCCATGAGGCGGCGGACGCCGCGCGCGATGTCGTAGCGCTCGACCGCGTCCGGCACCGGGTACCGGTGTGGGCCGGTGGCCAGTTGGCGGCGCAGGGCGTCGGCGAGGGGGGCCGCGCCGGGGGCGATGCGGCGGGCGGCGGGGGCGGCGCCGGCGGGCAGTTCGTCGAGGGCCGGGCATGCGGTGTGCAGCACGGGCAGACCGGACGCGAGGGCTTCGAGGGCGGCGAGTCCGAACGCCTCCTCGGCGGACGGCGAGACCAGTACGTCCATGGCGGCCAGCAGCCCGGGCAGCCCGGCGGGCCGGTCGTCGGGCGAGGCGACGGCGCCGTCCCGCTCGCCCAGCAGCCGGACGCGGTCGGCGGCGCCGAGCCGGGCGGCCAGGTCCTCCAGGGCGGGGCGCTCGGGGCCCTCGCCGACCAGCAGCAGCCGGGCGCCGGGGACGTTGGCGACGGCCCGTACCGCCGTGTCGAACCGCTTGGCGGGGACCAGGCGGCCGACCCCGCCGACGACGAAGGCGTGTTCGGGGATGGCCAGGCGGGCGCGGGCGGCGGTGCGGGCGGCGGGGGTGAAGCGGAAGTGGCGGGCGTCGATGCCGTTGGGCACCAGATGGATGCGGTGGTTGGGCACGCCCCAGTCGCGCAGCCGGTCGGCGACGGCGGCCGAGACGGCGACGGTCGCCGAGCCCAGCCGTTCGGCGGCCAGATAGCGGGCGCGGACGGCGGGGTTCAGGGGGTGGCCGTCGACGGTGCGCTCACCCAGGGCGTGTTCGGTGGCGATGACGGCCCGTACGCCCGCCAGCCGGGCGGCGATCCGGCCGTAGACACAGGCCCGGTAGAGATGGGTGTGCACCAGGTCGTAGCCGCCGGAGCGGATGGTGCGCACGAGGGCGGGCAGCGCCCGCAGCTCGCCCGCGCGGCCGTCCATGGGCAGCTGTGTGACCGGGATGCCGTCGGCGCGGATGCCGTGGGCGGTGCTGCCCGGTGCGGCGAGGACGACCACGTCGCAGCGCACCGGTACGTGGCGCAGCAGCAGCCGCAGTTGCTGCTCGGCGCCGCCCGCGCCGAGGCGGGAGATGATGTGCAGGACTCTCATCGGGCGACCCCGCCCCATCCTCCGTTGTTCCGCCGTGGTTTCGCGTGGTGTCCGTCTTTCACGCGATATCCGACCTTGCCAGAGGCCGGGATGTAAATCACGTAAGACGCGCGCTGATGGGCCGTCAGGGTGGCTCTTTCGCGGCCTATCACCAGGGGCGCGCCGAAAATCCGATGTGCGCGATACCGCCACATCCGATTGTTACCTTCTCATCTCGCGCGATGACATGACGAATGTGGTCCGTCCGGGTCATCGCGGCGCGATATTCGGTTCAAGACAGCCCGCGGGAGTGCCCATGTCTGCACAGACCCCCGTCAGAAATTCGAGAGACGCACCCCATGCGCGCCGGGGAGCCGCCCCCGCCGCCCCCGCCGCGCGTACCGCCGGGCACGCCGCCGCACCCCCGCATGCGCGCCCCGCCCCGGATACCGCGCACCCCCGCCCGGCCGGGGTGTACGAGTACAAGCGGTACAGCGAGCTGGCGGGCCCGCTGACGGAGCCGCCCGCAGGCCGCCCGTACCGGGTGCGCAGCCGCAGTCTGCTGGCGCAGGAGCCGCACCGGTTCCGGGCGGCGCTGCTGCTGTGCGGGGCGCCGGTGTGCTCGGCGCTGCTGCTGTTCTGGCTGCTGCAGCCCGACCACTGGGCGCGGCGCGACTATGTGACGGCGTGGGAGACCGCGGCGGATGTCGCGATGCTGGTCTCGATCGCGCTGATCGAGACGTTCCGGCTGGTCACGGTCGTCTCCAACGCGCACGCGACGCTGGTGGCGCGGGATCCGGTGCCGGTGACGGCCGAGCGCGGCACCCGGGTGGCGTTCCTGACCAGTTTCGTGCCCGGCAAGGAGCCGATCGCGATGGTCCGGGCGACGCTGGAGGGCGCGGTGCGCATCCGGCACCAGGGGACGATGGACGTCTGGCTGCTGGACGAGGGGGACGACGCGGAGGTCAAGGACCTGTGCGCGCGGCTCGGCGTGCGGCACTTCTCGCGCAAGGGAATCGAGAAGTGGAACCAGCCGAAGGGCGCATTCCGGGCGCGGACGAAGCACGGGAATTACAACGCCTGGCTGGACGCGCACGGCGACGACTATGAATTCATGGCGTGTGTGGACACCGACCATGTGCCGCTGCCGAACTTCCTGGAGCGCATGCTGGGTTACTTCCGTGATCCGGATGTCTCGTTCGTGGTGGGACCGCAGGTGTACGGAAACTACGACGGCGCCGTCACGAAGGCCGCCGAAAGCCAGCAGTTCCTGTTCCACGCGCTGATCCAGCGGGCCGGGAACGCCTATGGGAGCCCGATGTTCGTGGGCACCAACAACGCGGTGCGGATCAGCGCGCTGCGCGCCATCGGCGGGCTGTACGACTCGATCACCGAGGACATGGCCACCGGCTTCGAGCTGCACCGCCACCGCAACCCGGCCACCGGCAGGAAGTGGCGCTCGGTCTACACCCCGGACGTGCTCGCGGTCGGCGAGGGCCCCAGCTCCTGGACGGACTTCTTCACCCAGCAGATGCGGTGGAGCCGGGGCACGTACGAGACGGTGCTCAAGCAGTTCTGGAAGGCCCCGTTCACGCTGCCCCCGGGGAAGCTGCTCAACTACACGCTGCTGATCACGTACTACCCGATGACCGCGGTCAACTGGGTGCTCTCCGCGCTGTCCTGCACGCTGTTCCTGATGCTGGGCGCGGCCGGGCTCGACATCCCGGCCGAGCTGTGGATGATGCTCTACAGCGACGCCGCCATGCTGCAGATCGGGCTGTACATCTGGAACCGCCGCCACAACGTCTCCCCGCACGAGCCCGAGGGGTCGGGCGGACTCGCCGGGATGCTGCTCTCGGCCCTGTCCGCGCCGATCTACGTCAAGTCGCTGTTCGACGCGGTGCTGCGGCGCAAGAGCCGGTTCGTGGTCACGCCCAAGGGCGACTCGTCCAGCCCGGACCGGCTCTCCACGTTCCGTATCCATCTGCTGTGGGGCGGGCTCTTCGGCACCTCGCTCGCGGCCTCGTTCTTCCTGGGCCATACCCACGCGGCGATGCGCACCTGGGCCGTCCTCGCGCTCGCGCTGTGCCTGGCGCCGGTGGCCATCTGGTACGGCGGGGTGCTGCGGGGCCGGCGCCGCCCGGTGGCGGCGCCGGCCGTACCGACCGCGCGCGCGGACAGCGAGGGACCGTGCGCCCCGGCGAAGGACCAGGACGCGGTGTGCGCCCTGTGATATCGGAAATCAGCGGTGGCGGCCCGGACCGTGTGCGTCACGGCCCGGGCCGTCGGCGTTCCGGGCCAGGCCGAGCGCGTACTCGGGCCACCAGCGGCCCGCCGGGGGCCCGCCGTTGCACGTCCCGTCGGATTCGCCGGGCCGCTTGATCCACAGATACGCGTCCACCAGCCGATCGCCCGTGCGGGTGCTCGGCGGCTCGCCCAGCGCCCGCCCCGGCGGGTTGCACCAGGCCTCCCCCGGCCGGGTGCCGTGCCGGGCCTTGCCCCCGCGCCGCAGCGGGCCGTTGCCGTTACGGCTGGTGTCGATGACGAAGTGCGCGCCGCCGACCGCGCGGGACAGCCGGTGGCCGTACCGCTTGGTGCGGCCGGTGCGCTGGAAGTTGGCGACGTTCAGGGAGAAGCCGTCCGCCTGCTCGATGCCGCTCTTGAGCAGCGGCAGCATCAGCCGGGCGGGGTTCTTGATCCAGCCCGCGTGCCCGGCGTCCAGATACACCCGTACGTGGGGCAGCGCGGCGAACGCGGCCACCGCGTCGCGCAGCATCGCCAGCCGGGGGCCGACCACGCGGCGGGGCACGCAGCGGTCGACGACCTGCGCCACCGCGTCGGGCTCCAGCACGACGATCGCCTTGCGGTCGCCGATGCCGAGGGCGACCTGCTCGATCCACCTCCGGTAGGCCGCGCCGTTCGCCGCGCCGCCCGCCGAGTGTCCGCCGCAGTCCCGGTGCGGGATGTTGTAGGCGACCAGCACCGGGGTGGCGCCGGTCCGGGCCGCGGATTCGGTGATGAAGCGCACCCGTTCGCGAGGGGGCTGCGGGCCGAGCCATTCGGCGACCGGCCGCTGCGCGATCCGCCGGATCAGCTCGGCGTCGTTGTTCTTTCCTCCGTTCTTTCCGTCTTCCTCCCGCGCACGGACATGCCGGGCGGCCGGGCCGTCCGGGTTCACCCAGAGCCCGTCCCGCCGCGGGGAGTCGAACATCTGGCATCCGCACAGCGGCACCATCGCCACGACACCACATGCGGCGAGCGTCACCAATCGCCGCATAACCGACTTTTTTGGATCTTTTTCGCGCATGCGAGGCATCATGGCACCGAGTGCCGACGGTTCAGCGGACGCCGCGTGCGGGGTGTCCCCGGTCGTCGCTGTCGCCGCCGTCGCTGTCGCCGCCGTCGCTGTCGCCGCCGTCGTGCTCCGTGCGCCACAGCGGATGCTGGCGGGCGACCCACCGCGGGTCGACCCGCCCGGTGCGCATCCCGCGCCGCGCCTCCGGGTCGGCGAGCGCCTTCCCGATGTGTCCGATCACCACGATGCCGACGGCCAGCGCCAGCCAGTCATGGACGAACGTCGCGCTGGTGCGCCACATCAGCGGGGCGAGCCCGGTGAACCACATCAGCGATCCGGTGACCGCCATCACCAGCACCGCGCCCGCCGTCCAGGCGGCGTACACCTTCTGGCCCGCGTTGAACTTGCCCGCCGGGCGCTCCGCGGGACTGTGGTCGCGGCGCAGCGCGGCCCGCAGCCAGCGGCGGTCGTGCGGCCCGAAGCGGTTGAGTCGGCCCAGGTCGGACCGGAAGGCGCGGGAGGCGAGGCCGAGGAGGGCCGGGACGGGCGTGAGGATGCCGGTCCACTCGTGGACGGTGACCACGAGCAGGCGGCGGCCGACGAGTTGGGCCAGCTCGGGTACGTACAGACAGGCCGCGCTCACGATGCACACGCCCAGAAGGGCGGCGGTCGTACGGTGGATCCAGCGCTCGGCGGGGGTGAAGCGGCGCACCCGGCGGGCGGCGGCGGCCGGGCCCGGGGCTGTTTCAGGCAGGGGGGATTCAGGCAGCGGGGATTCAGACAGTGGGGGCATCGTCGCGTCCGTTCGACTTGCCGACCCAGGCGTCCACGTCGTACCCCCGGTCCTCCCAGTAGCCCGGGCGCACCTCGTCGGTGACGGTGATACCGGAGAGCCACTTCGCCGACTTGTAGAAGTACATGGGCGCGACGTAGAGCCGGACCGGGCCGCCGTGCGCGTGGCCCAGCGGCTTGTCCCGCATCCGCAGCGCCACCAGCACGTCCGGGCGGCGCGCCTGGTCGAGGGTGAGGCTCTCGGAGTACGCGCCGTCGAAGCAGGTGAACCGGACGGCCTTGGCGCGCGGGCTCACCCCGGCGGCGTCCAGCAGCGTCGACAGCCGCACCCCCTCGAACGGCGTCTTCGGCACCCGCCACCCGGTGACGCACTGGACGTCCCGGACGAGCCGGGCCTGCGGGAGCGCGCGCAACTCGGCGAGCCGGTAGTCGGCGGGCTTGTCGACGAGCCCGCCGACGGTGAGGCGGTAGTCCGTGGCGTCCTTGTGCGGGACGGAGGACGTCACGGAGTAGTACCGGAACCCGCCGCCGTTGGGCAGCAGCCCGGTCACCCCGGTGGGGTCCTTGTCGGACACCGCGCCGAGCGTCTTCTCCAGCCCGCGCTGCGCCCAGGGGGCGACGGCCATACCGGCCGCGCCGAGGCCGAGCATGCCGAGGAGGATGCGGCGGCCGACGGGTGCGCCGTGGTCCTCGCCGCCGTCGCGGTCGCCGTCGCCGGGGGTTGCGTCCATGCCCTGATGAGACCACCGGGCGGCGTGGCGCGCCATCGTCTGTGGCTTTTCGTCAGACTTCCGTCAGAACTGAACGCCGCACGGGGCGTGAGGGAGCCTTCCCCCCACCCCGCCCCTTCCCGAAACCGGGGCGCCGCCCCGGGCACCCGAGAGGTCCCCGCGGAACGCGGGACACCTTTCCCGGCGCGCCACAGCCTGCCGCGCGGCAGCGGCCCGGCCCGGGGTCGTCGGCGGCCGAGGGGCGGGCCGGGCCATGAGGGGCGCCCGGGGACGCATACCCCGGCGATGAGACCGCCGCGGCCTGGCGTCGGCCCGGAACCAGATCCGGCGCATCCACCCGCCGCCAGCCGCCCGGCAGGCGGTCCGGGCTCGGCCGGTGGCCGGTCGGGGGTGCCGGTGGGCGTCAGGGTCCGGGGTTATGACACCGCCCTGGCCGCCGCGCGGCCTGCCGTGCGGCCCGAGAAGAGGCAGCCGCCCAGGAAGGTGCCCTCCAGCGAGCGGTAGCCGTGCACGCCCCCGCCGCCGAAGCCCGCCGCCTCGCCCGCCGCGTAGACGCCCGGCAGCGGTTCCCCGCCCTCGGTCAGCACCCGCGACGACAGATCGGTCTCCAGCCCGCCCAGGGTCTTGCGGGTGAGGATGTTCAGCCGCACGGCGATCAGCGGGCCCGCCTTGGGGTCGAGGATGCGGTGCGGGGCCGCGGTGCGGATGAGCCGGTCGGCGATGTACTTACGGGTTCCGCGCAGGGCGGTGACCTGGAGATCCTTGGTGTACGGGTTGGCGATCTCGCGGTCCCGGGCGACGATCTCACGGCGCAGCTCGGCCTCGTCGATGAGCGGGTCCTTGGTCAGTTCGTTCATCCGCCGCACCAGGGCGGGCAGCGAACGCTCGACGACGAAGTCCGCGCCGTGGTCCATGAACGCCTGGACCGGACCCGGCGCCCCGGCCCGTCCGCGCCCCAGCACATCGCGGACGCTCTTGCCCGTCAGATCCGGGTTCTGCTCGGAGCCGGAGAGCGCGAACTCCTTCTCGATGATCTTCCGGGTGAGGACGAACCACGTGTAGTCGTACCCGGTCCGCATGATGTGTTCGAGGGTGCCGAGGGTGTCGAAGCCGGGGAACAGCGGGACCGGGAGCCGCTTTCCACGGGCGTCGAACCACAGCGACGAGGGGCCGGGCAGGATGCGGATGCCGTGCCGGGGCCAGATCGGGTTCCAGTTCTCGATGCCCTCGGTGTAGTGCCACATCCGGTCGCGGTTGATGAGGCGGCCACCGGCGGCCTCCGCGACGCCGAGCATCTTGCCGTCCACGTGCGCGGGCACGCCGGAGATCATCCGCTCGGGCGGGGATCCCAGCCGCTCGGGCCAGTTGGCGCGTACGAGGTCGTGGTTGCCGCCGATGCCGCCGGAGGTGATGATCACGGCTTGAGCGCGCAGCTCGAAGGAACCGGCCACCTCGCGGCTGCTGGCCGTGCCCCGCTCGGCGCGGCTCGGCTCCAGCACCTCGCCGGTGACGGTGTCGACGGCGCCCGCGCTCCGCGAGAGCCCGGTGACCCGGTGCCGGAAGCGCAGGTCGACCAGGCCACGGGCGGCCGCGGCGCGCACCCGGCGCTCGAAGGGGGCGACGACGCCGGGTCCGGTGCCCCAGGTGATGTGGAAGCGGGGTACGGAGTTGCCGTGGCCGGTCGCGTCGTAGCCGCCGCGCTCGGCCCAGCCGACGAGGGGGAACAGCCGCAGCCCCTGGGCGTGCAGCCAGGACCGCTTCTCGCCCGCCGCGAAGTCCACGTACGCCTCGGCCCAGCGGCGCGGCCAGTGGTCCTCGTCGCGGTCAAAACCGGCCGTACCCAGCCAGTCCTGCCAGGCGAGGTCGCGGCTGTCGCGGACGCGCAGCCGCCGCTGTTCGGGCGAGTCGACGAGGAAGAGGCCGCCGAAGGACCAGTGGGCCTGGCCGCCGAGCGACTGCTCGGGCTCCTGGTCGAGCAGGATGACCTTGCGGCCCGCGTCGGCCAGTTCGGCGGTGGCCGCGAGCCCCGCCAGGCCCGCTCCGACCACGATCACATCCGCGTCGTACGCCATGGTTGGTGGTATCCCGTCCTCGTCAGCCGGTCGACGGTGTCGTCGGGTGCGATCCTGCCTACCGGTCAGTACGGCGTCAACTGGTCGTCAGCTGGTCCGAAAACCAGGGTGAGAGCGCTTTCCGGACACGGTCGCCCTCAGGCTATAACTCTCTTGTGCAGCAAATGGGAACAATCCCCCATCATTATTGGACAGGGTTCAGCCAAACCGGCATCATCAACGACCATGGCTGACCGCTCCGTTGAGCAATCCGGGCCGCCGTATCCGGCGGACAAGCGCATCGTGAATCCGACACTTGTCACCCCCGGCCCTCAGCCCCTCGAGGCGGGCGACGCGGTCACCCCGCACATCCTCCAGGGCGAGGTCATCGGCCCCCGGCACGCCCGCGCCCGCCGCCGTGGCATCGACCCGCGGCGCAAGGCGGCCGCCGGGGCGATCCTGCTGTCCGCCACCGGAGCGGCCACCGCGCTCTTCATGCTCATGGGCAAGGACGCGCGCGAGGCGCAGGCCGCCCCGGGGCGCGACGCCTCGACCGCCACCCCCGACGCGCCCGAGCCGAAGACCGCCGCGCTCGCCGAGTCGGCCGTCGGCGACAAGCCGCTGCGCGGCTCGCGCACCACCGACCCCGCGGCCCCGGCGCCCGCCGCGAAACCGGCCACGCAGGCCCCGGCCGCCCCCGCCGCCGAGTCCCGCACCCCGTCGTCCGGTCAGCGCTCCGCCCCGGCCCCGTCCTGGCCGGAACGGGCCGAGCAGTGGCAGAAGCGGGCCGAGGCCTGGAAGCGCTGGGCCGAGCAGGCCCGCCAGCAACAGGCCAGGCAGCAGGCCGAACAGCCGCCCGCGGGCGGCCAGGGTCAGGGGCGCTGGGGCAATGGCCAGGGTCAGGGGAACGGCGGCGGCCCGTACGGCCAGGGCGGCGGCTACGACGGGCAGGGCGGCCAGGGCGGCTACGGCGGCCCCCACGGCGGTGGCCCCTCGCGCTGACGGCGGCGCCATCTGCTTGTATGGCCGTATGCCTGACCAGGAACCGCTTTCCGCCGACGAACTGCTGGACATCGTGGACGAGCAGGACCGGGTGATCAGCCAGGCCCGCCGCGGTGACGCCACCGCCCACCGGCTGCGCCACCGCTGCGCCTTCATCCTCGTACGCGACGCCGAGGACCGCGTCTTCGTCCACCGCCGCACCGACCGGAAGCTGGTCTTCCCCTCGTTGTACGACATGTTCGTCGGCGGGGTCGTGGCGGCGGGCGAGAGCTACGACGAGGCGGCGCTGCGGGAGGCGGAGGAGGAGTTGGGGGTCCAGGGGCTCCCCACGCCCGTACCGCTGTTCTCCTTCCTCTACGACACGCCCGAGCACACCTGGTGGAGCCGGGTCTACGAGGTCCGCTGCGACCTCCCGGTCGCACCGCAGGAGGACGAGATCGCCTGGCACGCCTTCGTCACCGAGGAGGAGCTGAAGCGGCGGCTCACCGAGTGGGAGTGGGTGCCGGACGGCGCGGAGGCGTACCGTCGGCTGCTGGACTGGCGCCGCGAGAGGCCCGCCCCGTGACCCGAGGCAGATTCGCGGACGCCGTGGCCAGCGCCCGGCTGTGGTTCTCGCCCGAACGGCTCCGCGAGGAGGGCGACACCCCCGACTACCGCTTCTCGCTCGCCAACGAGCGCACCTTCCTGGCCTGGCTGCGCACCGCGATGGCCCTGGTGGGCGGGGGTTTCGCGGTCGACCAGTTCCTGCCGGACACCGGCCGCCCGCTGCGGCTGGCCCTCGCGCTCACCCTGCTCGCGGGCGGCGCGGTGTGCGCCCTGCGCGCCATCAACCACTGGATCCGCTGCGAGCGGGCCATGCGGCGCGGCGAGGATCTGCCGGTGTCGCGGTTCCCGGCGATGCTGGGCCTCGCCGTCGGAGTGGTCGCGCTGCTGATGGTGATCGTCGTCGCCGTGGGGTGGGACGGGTGACCGAGCCGGTACGGGACCCCGGGCTCCAGCCGGAGCGCACCCGGCTGGCGTGGCGGCGTACGACGCTGGCCTGCGCCGTGGCCGCCTCGCTCGCCGGGCGCCAGACCCTGCACGCGGGCCTCGGCCCGCTGCCGGTGCTCGCCCTGTCGCTGGTCGTCCTGTCCTGGCTGGCCTTCTCGGCCGTGGCCCACCACCGCATCCGCCACCTGCACGCCCCGCGCCCACCCCTCCTGACGGCGCGCGCGGCGGTGGCGGCGGTGGGGTGTGTGCTGGGCGCGGCGGTGTGCGGCGCGGCGATGCTGCGCTAGTCCACCGTAATGACGATCTTGCCCCGGGTGTGGCCCTCCGCGCTGCGCTGCTGCGCCTCCGCCGTCCGCTCCAGCGGGTACGTCGCCGACACCTCGACGCCCAGCGCGCCACGCTCGGCGAGGTCGGTCAGGTCCTGGAGGTCGTCGGGGTCGGGGCGTACGAAGACGTAGTGGCCGCCGAGGCCGAGCACCGCCGGGTCGGCGATGGAGGCCAGCCGTCCGCCCGGGGCGAGCACCTCCTCGGAGGCGGTGAGGGCGTCGCCGCCGACCAGGTCGAACGCGGCCTGCACCCCGTCGGGCGCGAGCGCTCGCACCCGACCCGCGATCCCCTCCCCGTACACGATCGGCTCGGCGCCCAGCGTCCGCAGATAGTCGTGGTTGTGCTCACCGGCCGTCCCGATGACGCGGGCGCCCAGGTGCCGGGCCAGCTGCACCGCCATCGAGCCGACGCCCCCGGCGGCCGCGTGCACGAGCACCGTGTCGCCCTCGCCGACCCGCAGCGCGCCGACCAGGCTCTGGTAGGCCGTCAGCCCGGCGAGGGGGATGCCCGCCGCCTGCTCGAAGGTGAGGTTGCGCGGCTTGCGGGCGAGCGTGCGCACCGGCGCGGCCACGTACTCGGCGCAGGTGCCCCGGGACAGGAAGTCCTCGCGTACGTACCCGATCACCTCGTCCCCCTCCTGGAACCCGGTCACCGCCGGTCCGGTCCGCTCCACCACCCCGGCGACGTCCCAGCCGGGGATGACCGGGAAGACGGCGTCCAGGACGGGGTCGAGATATCCGGCCTGCGCCTTCCAGTCGACGGGGTTCACGGCGGCGGCCCTGACCCTGACCAGCACCGAGTCGGGCCCGACCTTGGGGTCCCGGACCTCGCCGAATTCGAGGACCTCGGGGCCGCCGTAGCGGCGGTAGCTGATGGCCTTCATGGTGGCTGCTCCTCGCGGTTCCTGGTGTCGTTGCCCCCACTCCCCCGGTTTCCCCTACGACGCTCCTGCTCACGAACCGCCACCGCAAATCCAGCCCGGGCGGGAGGGAACCCGTGGGGGTCGGACACTGGACGGCATACCGACTGGTCGGCATCATGAGGTGGACATGGAGTGACCCCATCCGCCGCCCGCCTCCCAGGGAAGAAGAGGTTCGATGAACGCAGGCAATCCACCAGGACTGGACCTGACGCGGCTCCGCGCCCATCTCGACCGCGAGCGCCCGGGGCTGGTGGGCGGCCCGCTCGGCGCGGAGCTGATCGAGGGCGGCCGGTCGAATCTCACCTACGCCGTCACCGACGGCACCTCCCGCTGGGTGGTCCGCCGCCCGCCGCTGGGGCATGTGCTGGCCACCGCCCACGACATGCGGCGCGAGCACCGGGTGATCAGCGCGCTGCACCCGACCAGCGTGCCGGTGCCGGAGCCGGTGCTGCTGTGCGAGGACGAGGAGGTGGCCGGGGCGCCGTTCTACGTCATGGAGTACGTGGAGGGCACCCCGTACCGTACGGCCGAGCAGCTGGCCGTCATCGGTCCGGAGCGCACCCGGGGCGTGGTGCTGTCCCTGGTGGACACGCTCGTCGCGCTGCACTCCGTCGACCCCGGCGCGGTCGGGCTCGGCGACTTCGGGCGGCCTGACGGCTTCCTGGAGCGGCAGCTGCGGCGCTGGGGCAAGCAGCTGGAGGCCTCTCGCAGCCGTGAACTTCCCGGCATCGACGAGCTGCACGCCCGGCTCGCCAAGGCGCTGCCCGCCTCCCCCGCGCCCACCGTGGTGCACGGCGACTACCGCCTGGACAACGTCCTCGTGGGCGCCGACGACCGGATCAAGGCGATTCTCGACTGGGAGATGTCCACGCTCGGCGATCCCCTGACCGACCTCGGTCTGATCGTGATGTACAGCGAACATCCGACCCTCGACGACGCGCCCATCTCCTCCACCCAGGGCGCCCCCGGCCACCCCGGCACCGACGAGCTGATCCAGCGGTACGCCGAGGGCTCGGGCCGGGACGTCAGCTGCATCGCCTGGTACACCGCCTTCGCCTACTTCAAGCTCGCGGTGATCTTGGAGGGCATCCACTACCGCTTCACCCTCGGACAGACCCTGGGCGCGGGCTTCGACCGCATCGGCCGAATCGTCCCGGCCTTCATCGAAAACGGCCTCACCACCCTCCAGGAGAGCTGAGACACCTCATGGACTTCGCATTCGACGCCCGCACCGAAGAACTCCGCGCCAAACTGCTGACCTTCATGGACGAGCACGTCTACCCGGCCGAGGAGATCGCCGGGGAGCAGCGCGACAAGCTCGGCTCGCCCTGGGACACCCCGGCGGTCGTGGAGGAGCTGAAGGCGGAAGCCCGTAGGCAGGGGCTGTGGAACCTGTTCCTGCCCGACTCCGCGTACGGGGCCGGGCTGACCAACCTCCAGTACGCGCCGCTCGCCGAGATCACCGGCCGCAGCCCCCAGCTCGCCCCCACCGCCCTCAACTGCGCCGCGCCGGACACCGGCAACATGGAGGTGCTCACCCAGTTCGGCGACGAGCAGCAGCGCAAGCGGTGGCTGGAGCCGCTGCTCGCGGGTGAGATCCGGTCGGCCTTCGCGATGACCGAGCCCGAGGTGGCCTCGTCCGACGCGACCAATATCGAGACCCGGATCGAGCGGGACGGCGACGACTACGTCATCACCGGGCGCAAGTGGTACATCTCCGGGGCCATGAACCCCGACTGCAAGATCTTCATCGTGATGGGCAAGACCGATCCGGAGGGCGCGGATGTGCGCCGCCAGCAGTCCATGGTGCTGGTGCCGCGCGATACGCCCGGGGTCGAGGTGCGGCGGGCGATGAAGGTCTACGGCTACGAGGACCACTACCACGGCGGCCACGCCGAGGTCGTCTTCCACGGCGCCCGGGTCCCGGCCGCGAACCTCATCGGCGAGGAGGGCGGCGGCTTCGCCATCGCCCAGGCCCGTCTTGGCCCCGGCCGTATCCACCACTGCATGCGGCTGATCGGCATGGCCGAGCGGGCGATCGAGCTGATGTGCCGACGGGCGGTGGGACGGCAGGCGTTCGGCAAGGCGCTCGCCCAGCAGGGGCAGGTCCACGAGTGGATCGCGGACGCGCGGGTGGCCGTCGAGCAGCTGCGGCTGCTGGTGCTGAAGACGGCCTGGATGATGGACACGGTGGGCAACCGGGAGGCGCACACCGAGATCCAGGCCATCAAGATCGCGACGCCGCGGACGGTGGTGGGGATCCTGGACCAGGCGGTGCAGTTGCACGGCGCGGGTGGGGTGAGCCAGGACTTCCCGCTGGCCGAGCTGTGGGCGGCGGCCCGTACGCTGCGGCTGGCCGATGGCCCGGATGAGGTGCATCAGCGGTCGCTGGCGCGGCGCGAGCTGAAGCGCTACCTGTAACCGGGGGCTCCGCCCCCGGACCCCCGGTCCTCAAACGCCGGACGGGCTGGAT
>NZ_JBHWJI010000045.1:0-83686 GCF_042731515.1 Streptomyces sp. NPDC059850 | reverse complement strand
CCACCGAGTTACGGAGCGACACCCACACGTACGTGCCGTCGCGGCGGGCGAGCCGCAGCTCGGAGCGGCCGCCCTCGTGGGAGGTGCGCAGCAGGGTGCCGATGTCCTCGGGGTGGACGAGATCGGCGAACGAGTAGCGGCGCATCGCCGAGGCGGGGCGGCCCAGCAGACGGCACAGGGCGTCATTGGTGCGCAGCAGATGACCGTCCTGATCGGCGCCCATCTCGGCGATGGCCATGCCGCTGGGGGCGTACTCGAACGCCTGACGGAAGGATTCCTCGCTGGCCCGGAGGGCCTGCTGCTCGCGCTCCAGCCGCAGCAGGGCGCGCTGCATGTTGCCGCGCAGCCGGGCGTTGCCGATCGCGATGGCGGCGTGGAAGGCGTACATCTGCAGCGCCTCGCGCCCCCACGCGCCGGGGCGCCGCCCGTTGCGCGGCTTGTCGACGGCGAGGACGCCGATCAGCTCTCCGCCGGAGCCGCCCGCCGCGTGCAGCGGGGCGAACAGGCGGTCCATGGGGTGCCACTCGTCGGCGAAGCGGGGCGCGGGGCCGGGGGTGTGCCACTGCGGCACGTCGTCATCGTCGAGGACCCAGCCCTCGGTGTGCGGGATGAAGCGCAGATCCCCCCAGCTGTCCCCCATCGACAGCCGCCGGTCCCATGAGGTCCGGGAGCCGACCCGCCCGGCCATCAGCGCCTCGGCGCCCGCGCTGCCGCCCACGGCGGCGACGACGAGGTCACCGTCGGGGCGGACCAGATTGACGGCCGACAGCTCGTAGCCGAGCCCGGCTATGACGCCGTCGGCGACGGTCTGCACGGTGTCGGCGAGGCTGCGGGCGGTGTTCAGGTCGGCGACCACCTGATGCAGCTGCCGCAGGGTCGCAAGGCGGATATAGGGCTCCGACTCGGCCTCCATCGCTCGCACTCCCCCGAGACCTCGACAGCAACTCCTGGCTTCCTATGTCGTCCGATTGCCAACGGCCACTGAATCACAGCGAGCTGCCCACTCGGTACACAGGGTCAACAATTACTGGCTGCTGTGACTCATGTCACAGACCGTGTTCGAGGCCCATCAGAACCGCGTGGGAGCGCTCCTACTTTTTCTGAAAGCAAATCCGCAAGCGGGCCGCCTACGGCCGGAGACCTACGTCCGCACTGGTCCGGTGGCCCGATGCGGAGGGTGGCGCGACGCGGTTAGCGTGTAGAACGTGTTTCAGACGAAGCCTTCCGCTCCCCCTCCCGCCCACGCCCCGACCGGACCCGCCGTCCCGCATGCTGGTGGGGTGAGTGAGGACGACTTCCGCGGCGCCCTGGCGCGACTCGCGGCCGGTGTGGTGCTGGTGACCGCGCACGACCCGGAAGAGGGGCCGAGCGGTGAGGACGTCGGCATGACGGCCACCGCGTTCATGTCGGTGTCACTTGACCCGCCGCTCGTGATGGTGAGCGTTCGCAACGGGTCCCGGCTGGACGAGCTGCTCGAACGACAGCCGCTCTGGGCGGTGTCGGTACTGTCGGAGAGTCAGCGGACCACAGCGGGACGATTCGCCATGAAGGGGCGCATCAGCGACCGGCTGCTGTTCGCGGACATGGCGGTGACGCACGGCGCGGAGTCGGGTGCCCCGCTCGTCTCCGGGGCGCTGGCGACACTCGAATGCCACACCGAGCAGCGGGTGACGGCCGGGGACCACACCCTGGTGGTCGGCCGGGTGCTGTCGGCGACGACGCCGAGCGCGGAGGGCGGGCCGCTGATGTACTTCCGCGGCCGCTACCGCACGCTCGAATAGAGAGAGGCCGGGTTCAAAGAGGGGCCGGGTTACAGGGCTCAGCCCCAGTCGCGTCCCGAGCGCCCGCGCTTGGTGTCGCTCTGCCGCTTCTTCTCCCGCAGCCGCCGCTCATTGATGCCGCGCGGGATCCGGGTCGGACGGCGCGGCCTGGGCGGCGGCGCGGTCGCCTCGGCGAGCAGCGAGGCGAGCCGGACGGCGGCCGTCTCGCGGTTGCGCCACTGGGAGCGGTGCTCGGACGCCCGTACGGTCAGCACCCCGTCGGCCAGCCGCCCGGCCAGCCGCTCCAGCGCGCGCTCCTTCCATACGGGCGGCAGCGCGCCGGTGGCGGCGAGGTCGAAGCGCAGCTCGACGGCGGTGTCACTCGTATTGACGTGCTGCCCGCCGGGCCCGGACGACCGGGAGAAACGCCAGATCAGCTCGGCCTCCGGCAGGGAGACAGAACCACGGATGACATAGGGGCCGGACATGGCTCCATGGTCACCTGCCGACCCCCGCGCCGTCATCCCGTTTTGGCGGGGCCCCCATGGTGGCCATCAGGGTTTGGCAAAGAAAGTAAAGGTACCTGGAACCTGTGGGTGCCCTGATGGCGTTGTGGAGGATGACGGCGACTTCGCCCGGAGCCAATGGACGAAGCCCGCCGCCTCGAACCATCGAGACCACGAAAGGGACTCCCCATGGCTGTAAGCCTGTCCAAGGGCGGCAACGTCTCGCTCACCAAGGAGGCACCGGGCCTGACCGCCGTCACGGTCGGCCTCGGCTGGGACGTCCGCACCACCACGGGCACCGACTTCGACCTGGACGCGAGCGCCATCGCCGTGAACACCAACGGCAAGGTCTACTCCGACCAGCACTTCGTGTTCTTCAACAACAAGGCCACCCCGGACCAGACCATCGTCCACACCGGTGACAACGTCACCGGCCAGGGCGAGGGCGACGACGAGCAGATCAACATCAACCTGGCGGGCCTGCCCGCCGACATCGAGAAGATCGTCTTCCCGGTCTCGATCTACGACGCCGAGACGCGCAGCCAGAACTTCGGCCAGGTGCGGAACGCGTTCATCCGGATCGTCAACCAGGCCGGTGGCACCGAGATCGCCCGCTACGACCTGAGCGAGGACGCCGCCACCGAGACCGCCATGGTCTTCGGCGAGCTGTACCGCAACGGCGCGGAGTGGAAGTTCCGCGCCGTCGGCCAGGGCTACGCCTCGGGCCTGGTCGGCATCGCGCAGGACTTCGGCGTCAACGTCTGAGGTTCCTGAGGCTCCACGCGGCGAGGGCCGCCCCCACCAAGGGGGCGGCCCTCGCCGTGTTTCTGAGCACATCCTCCTCAAAGGGACATTGCCGCAGCATGCCTCACTGACCGAATTTTGCCCTGTTATAACAACGGACGGTCAAATTCTTGTTACGCGCCTATCCGAACGGATCGTTCGATGACAATCTCTGCTCGGCTCGCCGCGCATCGCATCTGACTCCGCGGTAAGTCCTGGTTCCGCGCGCACAGCGGCGCGGGACCCAGCGCTTGGCACCTCACGCACCACTCCTGCTCTACCGGGCAGCCCCACCCAAGGCTGCCCGCACCCCCTACGCAGGGCCGCGAGCCAGCGGCCCCTCAGCAAGGAGACCGAGTGAGACCTCACGCTTCCTCTCCCCGTAAGCAGGCCATCCGTGCGGCCGCGTTAGTCGCCTCCGCCGCCATGGTCGTCATCGGCGTCCAGACCGGCTCGGCCAGCGCCCAGCCGGACAACGCCCGCGAGGCCGGCGCGACCGCGCTGCAGCTGACCCCCGCGGAGCGCACCGCCTCCATCAAGGCGGCACAGGCCGACGCTTCCGCCCAGGCCGACCACCTGGGGCTCGGGGCCAAGGAGAAGCTCGTCGTCCGCGACGTCATCAAGGACGCCGACGGAACCGTGCACACCCGCTACGAGCGCACCTACGACGGGCTGCCCGTCCTCGGCGGCGACCTGGTCGTCCACGAGAAGACCAGCGGCGCCCGCACCGTCACCAAGGCGACCAGCGCGAAGATAGCCGTGCCCGGCACGGCCGCCGAGGTGTCCGCCGCCGCCGCCTCCAAGGCCGCGCTGAAGGCCGCGACCACGGCCGACTCCGGCGAGAAGGCCAAGTCGCCGCGCAAGGTGGTCTGGGCCGAGAGCGGCAAGCCCGTGCTGGCCTGGGAGACCGTCGTCACCGGCACCCAGAAGGACGGCACGCCCAGCGAGCTGCACGTCATCACCGACGCCGCCACCGGCGAGAAGCTGGCCGAGAACGAGACCGTCCACACCGGGACCGGCACCAGCAAGTACAGCGGCACGGTGCCGCTCGGCACCACCAAGAGCGGCACCACGTACAACCTCACCGACGGCACCCGCGGCAACCACAAGACGTACGACCTGAACCAGGGGTCGTCCGGCACCGGCACCCTCTTCACCGACGCCGACGACGTCTGGGGCGGCAGCCGCCAGACCGCCGGGGTGGACGCGCACTACGGCGCCGCCGAGACCTGGGACTTCTACAAGGAGGTCCTGGGCCGCAACGGCATCAAGAACAACGGCGTGGGCTCGTACTCCCGCGTCCACTACGGCAACAACTACGTCAACGCCTTCTGGCAGGACTCCTGCTTCTGCATGACGTACGGCGACGGCTCCGGCAACGCCAACGCGCTCACCTCGATGGACGTGGCCGGTCACGAGATGACCCACGGCGTCACCGCCGCCACCGCCAAGCTCAACTACAGCGGCGAGTCCGGCGGCCTCAACGAGGCGACCTCCGACATCCTGGCCACCGCCACGGAGTTCTACGCCGCGAACGCCTCCGACGTGGGCGACTACCTCATCGGCGAGAAGATCAACATCAACGGCAACGGCACGCCGCTGCGCTACCAGGACAAGCCGAGCAAGGACGGCGCGTCCCGCGACTACTGGTCCTCGACGCTCGGCAACATCGACGTCCACTACTCGTCCGGGCCCGCCAACCACTTCTACTACCTGCTGTCCGAGGGCAGCGGTGCGAAGACCATCAACGGCGTGAGCTACAACAGCCCGACGTACGACGGCTCGACGGTCACCGGCATCGGCCGGGACAAGGCCACCAAGATCTGGTACAAGGCCCTGACCACGTACCTCACCTCCACCAGCAAGTACGCCCAGGCCCGCACCGCCACCCTCAACGCCGCGTCCGACCTGTACGGGTCGACGAGCACCGAGTACAAGGCGGTCGCCGCGGCCTGGACCGCGATCAACGTGAAGTGACTGACTGATCCGCCGTAAGACGCGGTAAGCGGAACGGGCCGCACCGGCGATTCCGGTGCGGCCCGATGCGCTCACCCAGAGTTCCTGTCGTAGCCCCTGATCGGCGCTTACGCTGCTCCCATGACTCAACACGTACGCGGCGTGGTGGCCCCCGGCAAAGGCGAACAGGTACGGATCGAGACGATCGTGGTGCCGGATCCCGGCCCCGGCGAAGCGGTGGTGAAGGTCCAGGCGTGCGGTGTCTGCCACACCGACCTGCACTACCGGGAAGGCGGCATCAACGACGAGTTCCCGTTCCTCCTCGGGCACGAGGCGGCGGGCGTCGTGGAGTCCGTCGGCGACGGCGTCACCGAGGTGGCCCCCGGCGACTACGTCATCCTCAACTGGCGCGCGGTGTGCGGCCAGTGCCGGGCCTGCCGCCGAGGCCGCCCCTGGTACTGCTTCGCCACCCACAACGCGTCCCAGCCCATGACGCTCACCGACGGCACCGTCCTGTCCCCCGCCCTCGGCATCGGCGCGTTCGCCGAGAAGACCCTCGTCGCGGCGGGCCAGTGCACCAAGGTCGACCCCTCCGCCTCCCCGGCCGCCGCCGGGCTGCTCGGCTGCGGGGTGATGGCGGGCATCGGCGCCGCCATCAACACCGGCAACGTCGGGCGCGGCGACTCGGTCGCCGTCATCGGCTGCGGCGGGGTCGGCGGCGCCGCGATCGCCGGATCCCGGCTCGCCGGTGCCGCGAAGGTCATCGCGGTGGACGTGGACGACCGGAAGCTGGAGCAGGCGCGCTCGCTGGGCGCCACCCACACCGTCAACGGCAAGACCGCCGACGTGGTCGAGTCCATCCGCGGCCTCACCGACGGCAACGGCGCGGACGTGGTGATCGAGGCGGTCGGCCGCCCCGAGACGTACCAGCAGGCCTTCTACGCCCGCGACTTGGCGGGCACCGTCGTCCTGGTCGGCGTGCCCACCCCGGAGATGAAGCTGGAACTGCCGCTGCTCGACGTCTTCGGGCGCGGCGGCGCCCTCAAGTCCTCCTGGTACGGGGACTGTCTGCCGTCCCGCGACTTCCCGCTGCTGATCGACCTCTACCAGCAGGGACGGCTCGACCTCGACGCCTTCGTCAGCGAGACCATCGGGCTCGACGACATCGAGGCGGCGTTCGACAAGATGCACCGCGGCGACGTCCTGCGCTCGGTGGTGATGCTCTGATGACCCCTGGTGGTGACTCCGCGATGACCCCCCCGCCCGTCCGTATCGACCATCTGGTGACGTCCGGCACCTTCTCGCTGGACGGCGGCACCTGGGAGGTCGACAACAACGTCTGGCTGGTCGGCGACGACCACGAGGCGTACGTCATCGACGCCGCCCACGACGCGGAGGCGATCGTCGAGGCCATCGGCGACCGCCGACTGCTCGGCATCATCTGTACGCACGGCCACGACGACCACATCGACGCGGCCCCGGAGGTCGCCGACCGCACCGGCGCCCCGATCCTGCTGCACCCGGACGACGAGGTGCTGTGGCGGATGCGCCACCCCGACCGCGCCCCGGACAAGCCACTGGCCGACGGCGACGTGCTCACCGTCGGCGGTACGCAGCTGCGCGTCCTGCACACCCCCGGCCACTCCCCCGGCGCGGTCTGCCTGCACGCTCCCGCCCTGACCACGGTGTTCTCCGGGGACACCCTCTTCCAGGGCGGACCGGGCGCGACCGGGCGCTCGTACTCCTCGTTCGAGACGATCATCGAGTCGATCCGGGAGCGGCTGTTCGCCCTGCCGCCGCAGACCGTCGTCCGCACCGGGCACGGCGACCCGACGCTGATCGCGGACGAGGCGCCGCACCTGGAGGAGTGGATCGCGCGCGGCCACTGAGGCCCGCTGAGGCGCTGTGCGTCGTAGGGCGCCCGGGTCCGGTCCCGGCGCCCTACCCCCTCTCCCCCAAGCCCCCCAATCCCCCATGACACCATCAACCCGTGATCGACCTGGGCTACTCCCTCTCCCGCCGCTTCCCGGACCCGCCGCAGACGGACTACCGGAGCGCGGACACCCGCGCGCTGCGCCACGACCTCTTCTGCGGCGACGTCTATGTCGCCGACACCGTGGCCGACCGCGAACTGTCCACAGCCTGGGGATGGGTGCCGGTGCTCGACTTCGCCTGGGCGCTGTGCGACATCGTGGAACGGCTGGACCGCGACCCGCGCGGCAGCCGCTCCCACCGGCGCATCAACGAGGAGCTGGACTTCACCGAATCGGCCGACCGCATGCTCTTCGAGCGCCGCTTCGGCTGGGTCGACATCACCGCCGACTGGGTACCGCTCGAAGAGCCCCCGCTGACCTTCCAGCACCGCGCGCTGCGCCGCGAGGCCCGCGACTTCCTGCAGGACCTGATCGCCGACCTGGTCGACATGCACGAGGGCCTGGGCGACAACCCGGCGATCTGGGACCTCCAGGCCCGCTACCCCCGTGTCTGACGGCTCGGCCCCTGCTCCGGCCTACTTCGCGCTGGCCGCGACATCGTCCAACACGGCGTCCGTCAGCAGCCCGGTGTCCTCCAACACCTCCATGTGGTCCATGACGGTCTCGTTGGTGATCTTGGCCAGCCGCCGGACCGTGTGGTTCTTGGTGGCGGCGCGGACCTCGCCGATGACGATGAAGATCTTCCCGTGCGCGGCGCGCAGCAGATCCACGAAGAGCTGGTCGAACTTCTCGCCCTTCGCGTTCTTCATCTGCTCGACCCACTGCTGCTGCTCGGCCGATGCCTCGTCCGGTATGGACGAGGACAGCGCCTTGGCATCCTCGCGCACCAGCTGGTCGAGCCTGCTGTGACCGTCGAGCAGATGCATCCCGGCCCGCTTGATCGCCTCGCTCGACGCCTGGGTCTGCGCCATCCGCCCGGCCGGGATCTCCCACAGCCCGGCCTGCCGGACCTTGACCATGAACGTCTTGTCCAGCTCGCTCAGCGGCCCCGAGTTGGCGGCCTCCGCCCCCGACGCGGCCGCGGCCCCGGCATCCCCGAGACCGCCGTTCGCGGACGGCATGCCGCTGTCCGCCACCGACTGGCTCCCCCCGTCATCCGCCTGGGAGACCCAGATCCCCGCCCCCGCCACCACCGCCGCCAATGCGACGCCGACGGAGATCATGCGGGTGCGGTTCGACGCCGCGCCGTGACTGTTGCGCCCATGAGTGGTCATCGTGCCTCCAGGTGGGGGTGCGGGGAGTACGCGAAACACTAAACTTTGCCTGCTGCAAAAAACTGCGTTCGTCAGGAGTGCACAAATCCACCCGTGCTGCAGGCGAATTGCCCCTACACTCCCCCGCCCACACGGTTTTTCAGCCGCCCGACTCCGCGAGAATTCCCCACCGCGCCCACCCCCGGGGCGCCGTCCAGCGAGCTGCGCGCCTGCAAGCTGCGCGCCTACCGCCCCACCGCGGGCGTCTCCCGGTGTGCCGCGTCCATGATCTGGCGCATCTCAGCCAGCGCGGAGCCCAGGGCCTCCCGGTCCGTGGCCTCCTCCGCCACGACCTCCAGCTCCCGCAGCCGCGCGGCCCGCTCCGGAAACCGCTGAATGGCGACGAACTCGCCCCACCACTGCAGGAAGGTGCGCAGCGGAGCGATCGTGCCGTTCCGCGCGGCCTGCTCGACCGCCCGGTCCAGATGCTCGACGAAGGACGACAGCTCCCCCGGAGCGATCCGAGCGACCGCCGCCCGCAGCGCGGACGGCGTGAGCGCGGGCATCGGGATCAGGGGCCCGTCCTGGGCGGAGGACTGCTCGGTCATCTCTACGCTCCTGACACACCGGGATCTGCGCCCACGACACTCGACGGCGCGAAGCCGCGGCGAGCCTACGCCCGCGTCCCACCCGCCACTCGCCCCTGACCTCTATCGATCAATCAAGCACCACTCCGGATCACAACTGCTGCCCCCTGACACCCCTTCGCCCACTCACGACACCTCGCGCCTCCGAACCCGGCAATCCCGGCGCGGTGAGTGAAGCGCCGGAGAACACTGCACGTCGCATCCCCAAGGCTTTCCGGAACGACACCCCCGACCTATCCGGAATGCCCCCGTCTGTCCGGGCTGAGCGGCCCGCGAGGGACGTAGCGTGAGCCGCCCGTGGCCGTCGCGCCCAGGTTCCGTCGGTTCCCCCTCGTGAGGATGACGCAGGTCTGATGCAGGTCAGGTTTCAGCAGCCGCTCCCCCCGGCCGTCGAATCGGCCGTCGCCCCGACCGTCGAACCGCTCGGCGGCGGCGTCGCCGTAGCCGAGCCACCGCCGCGAACGGCCCCGGCCCCGGCCCCGCCCCGGAAGGTCCCCACCGCCCCGCGCCCCCGCCCCCGGCTGTACGTCATCGACGGCATCCGCCTGGTCGCCGCGCTCATGGTGGCCCTGCACCACTACGTCGGCACCAACCGGGCCAACCAGCCGGGCAACGCGACATGGGGCCGTCCGGTCTCCGAGATCATGCCCACGGTGTTCCACGTCGCGTCCTTCGGCTGGATCGGCGTGGAGATCTTCTTCGTGATCAGCGGCTTCGTCATCTGCATGTCGTGCTGGGGCCGCACCCCGAAGGACTTCTTCGTCTCCCGGGTGATCCGCCTCTACCCCGCGTACTGGGTCGGCGTCATCTTCACCACCGTCGCCCTGTTCGTCCTCCCGGGCGTATGGGAACGCCCCCAGGGGCGGGACATCCTGCTCAACTTCACCATGCTCCAGTCGGGCTCCAACGTGCCGGACGTCGACATCGTCTACTGGACCCTCTGGTCGGAGCTGCGCTTCTACCTGCTCTTCATGGTCGTGGTCGCCATGGGCCTCACCTACCGCCGGGTCGTCGTCTTCTGCTGCGTCTGGGGCGCGGCCGCGATGCTCGCGCCCGTATCCAAGTTCCCGCTGCTGGTGCTCGCGGCCGACCCCAGCGGCGCCTGGTACTTCATCGCGGGCCTCGCCCTCTACCTCATGCACCGCTTCGGCCAGGACCTCCTGCTCTGGGGAATCCTCGCCATGGCCTGGCTGATGGGCCAGCGCGAACTGGGCCTGCGGGTCGCGTACGAAGACGTCTCCAGCTGGCGCGGCGCCGTCGTGATCTTCACAGTCTTCCTGCTCATCATGGTCGCCGTCGCCCTCGGCTACACCGACCGCATCCGCTGGAAGTGGCTGGTCACCGCGGGCTGCCTGACCTACCCGCTCTACCTGATGCACTACGTCGCCGGTACAGCCCTGATCAACCGCCTGCACGACGCCATGGACCCCCGCCTCCTCGTCGCCCTCCTCATCACCGGCTTCCTGGCCCTGAGCTGGCTGGTCCACCGCTTCGTGGAACGCCCGGCGGCCCGCCTCCTGAAGCGCGGCCTGGAGTCCTCCTTCACCCGCCTCCGCTTCTTCGGCCGCGCGGCCTGATCCACCTCAGCGGCGCAGCAGGTCGATCACCCCGGTCGTCCCCTCGTCCCCGTGCCCCGCAGCAAGAAGACGCTCCATGAGCGCCATGAACGGAGCGAGCAACTCCGGGCTGACGCCCTGCTCCTCGGCGGTACGCAGCAGCGTCCCGTTGCCCTCCACCATCATGGCGAGGTTCGACGTCACGCCCAGGGTGTAGTCGCCGGTCTCCAGCTGCGCGGCGACCCCGTACGCGGCGGGCGCCATGGCCGCGAGCCACTCGACGAGCAGCCCCGCGAACTCCTTCGGCGCCACCTCCGCCCCCGCCCCGCGCATGAGCGCGAAAGCGTGCGTCACCCCGGCGAACATGCCCGTCATGGCGCTCAGCAGCGCCACGTCGTGCAGCGCGGCCGAGCCGGGCTCCTCCCCGACGTACCGGGCGGCCGCCGGAACGGCCAGCCCGTCGCGGTGCGCCGCGAACAGCTCCGGCGACCCGCTGTAGAAGACGTACGCACCGGAATCCGGTGTCCCGATCATCGGCGGAACGGCCATGATCCCGCCGTCCAGATACCGCGCACCGCGCGCACCCGCCCACGCGGCGCGCTCCCGGGCCTGCCCGGGGGTGCTGGTGGTGACATTGACCAGATCGACGCCCACCAACTCGGTATCGGCGAGAACCTCACCGACCGAGGCATCATCGAGCAGGCACACCACCACGAGCCCGCTGGCGCGCACCGCCTCGGTAGCCGTCGCCGCGACCTCCGCCCCCTCACCGACGAGCGCCTCGGCACGCCCGACGGTGCGGTTCCAAACCGTCACCCCATACCCCGCGTCCAACCACGCACGAGCGAACGCGGTACCCATCGCACCAAGGCCGAGCACACTGATCTTCTTCGCGTCATGTCTCATGCCGCAAAGACTCATCGCTGAGCCCGGGACACTCAAGTACCCACTTCATAGTGGGTAGTTACCCTGACGTAAGCGAACAGGCAGAGAGGCGGAGCATGCGAACCACACACAGACCGGGTTCCTACATCTGCGGCATCGACGCCGCGATGGACGTGATCGGCGGCAAGTGGAAGGGGCTGATCCTCTGGGCCCTCCACGTACGCCCGCACCGCTTCGGCGAACTGCGCAGGGAACTGCCCGGCGTGACCGAGAAGGTCCTCACCGACCAGCTACGCGAACTGGAACTCGACGGCATCGTCCACCGCGAGGTGCACGACCAGGTACCACCCCGCGTCGAGTACTCCCTGACCCCGCTCGGCACCTCCCTCAACGAGGCCCTGTCCCCCCTCGGCGCCTGGGGCCGCGAAAACCTCCTCCCCCACCCGCCCCACGCCTGACCTTAGAAGTCACGGAGTGGCGACTGTTCACCCCGCCCGGACGTTCATACGAGGCTGGTCATGAAGGGCTGAGGCGCGCCGGGAAGTTGAGGACACGCCTCCGCGTGCGACGCCGAACTCGGTCCTCCACCTGATTTCGCATGACTTTATCGAAGCTGGCACCAAAATCCTTACTAACTGTTTCCACTAGCTTAGGTCGGTACTTTCCGGCGCGCGGATTCGTCAGCCTGACCAAGGCAACTGAGCACCTAAGTATGCCTTTATCGTAGGCAGCCGCAATGGGCTTGTGCGCTTCAACGGGCTCAGATCGCAGAGTGAGAATTACCGTACTCCTCGGCTCAATCGATACGTAAGAAGGCTCGTCAACCTCGACTTCGACCTCGAGCTCACCATTTTGAGGATCCAGCATGTTCTCAATCCTCAGCATCAGAGGATCAATGCGCGAGACACCGCCGCTCACGCGAAGAGCGGCATAAGGGTTCAAAACCGCCGCATACTTCCCTTTGTTCACCACCATAAGGTCGACCCTGAATGGGCCTGAACTTGCAATCTCCTCAAGGCCGCTCATGAGGATGTCCGCATGGGAGCGATCATCCCTGACCGCCTTGACGGCGTACTTCAAGCACTTATCCAGGTGCCTCTTGTTGAACGTCTGCATTGCCTTCACCAGGGGCTGGATACGATCCTTAGCTCCCTGAGAACCAACCGGGAAGTCAATCCTGCCTTCCGGGCGGGTCAAGACAATTGAATCTACGTCGCCACTCGACACCGTTTCGACCTGGCAGACATAGCGCGCCATCCGTAGCGTGTCTTCGATCTTTGGTAGGACCAGATCACGCCTCTGCAATCCTTCAATAATTTCCTCCAATACAAGCTTGCCACTCGTCATGAGTTTGGTAATGAAGTCGACTTTCTCTTCATTTTCCTTGCAGTGCCGAAGCCTCCTCTTCATCTCTCGCGCAAACTCGATCTGCTCCAGAGCCTCCTTGCGAACACCTTTCGCGTGACTGCGCACAAACTGGATGTCTCTATCTCGGGCCTCCTTAGGCAGGTCGAGTGGCGAGCGTCTGAATGACTTCGAGATTTCCATGATTCTGTCACCCACGTCTGCCCTTTCTTCGGGGTGACGCCCCTTAGTGACGGAGACCAGGTTGAGGTCAATCCGTACACGATCCCAAATAAGACGCAACCAAAACGGAGCCGTTCCAGCTACAAGTGCAGCGATCAGGGGAATTATTATGTACTCGACCATTCTCATCACCCCGAACGGGTGGGTAAACGACGAACCACGAGAGTCGTTGAATCTCTCGACTCCTCACTCCAGTTGAAACCCTGCCTTTGGCGTGCGCAAGTGGACAGCCAGACGACCGCTGTTGTTGGGAATGAGACTGTCTGAAACAGCGCCGACCCAGGTCGGGCAGGCCACCGAGGCGCCGCGTCTGGCTCCAAGGCCGGGCGAGTGGCTTCTATCCCGTCAGTGGAGCGGCAGCACCATCGCGTCGTACAACGGGGCATCGGGGAAAGGCATCGCCTCTCCAAGCCACTGGTAGCCCCACTCCTCGTACCTGGCACGAACCCGCGAGTGCGCCCGCTCGACTAGCAGAGTCACCCGCTCTTCGGGCCGTGTCCGCAACAGCTCGTCGTGGATCTGTTTGGCCACGCCGGTGCCTCGGGCGCGCTCGATCACCATCAGCTCCGAGAGCGCGAACGTACGGCTGTCTGTCTCCGCCACGGCGTCGTCCGGCACCGGGGTCCGTAGCCCGCTCCACCAGCGCGTACCCGGCTGCAAGGTGCAGCCGTACGCGAATCCGACCGGTGTTCCGGCCGCATAGCCGACTGCAGCGCCGAATCCTGGAACTTCCGTGTTCCATCCCAGACGTTCGTTGAAACGGTCCACGCTGTGCAACTCTTCGTCCAGCCGATCGGCGTACACGTCGGCGTACACGGAGAGCAGTTCGGAGCGGATCTCCGCGAGTCCCGCAGCGTCGCGGCACTCGATCCTCAAGTCCTCCATTTCATCCCTCCATGTGCCGTGTCTGCTGCAGGAAGTCCGCTGCTGCCGATACGCGTTAGTGTCGGCTGATCGCGCGTCGCAGGTCCGCGAACTTGTCTCGTACTCGTTCGCTGTGGACTCGATCGCTCATGGAGGAAGCGCGGGCAGCCTCCGTAACGGCTTCTTCCACTTCCCCGCAGTCGAGGAGAGCCTGAGCACGCTGGACCGTGTAGTAGAAGCGGTTTCGTTCAAAGCGGGGTTCCAGCATGTCCAATGCGGATGCGGTGAGCTGTTGCGCTCGGCGATGGCGGCCGAGAGCCTGGTGCGCCGCGCCTGCCAGCCCGGCCAGTTCGGCCGTGGTGAGGAATGCAAGCCACGCCTCCGGTTGGCCCGAAACGCGGTCGTACGTAGTTTCGGCACGGGCCAGCGAACGTCCGGCCCGGGAGCGTTCCCTGACCCGCGCGTGCCCGACAGCCTGACGGCAGTGCAGCAAGGTCATGAGCCACGGATCCCGCTTTGCCTGCCGGGTTTCCAGTGCGGCACGGCCGATACGTACCGCCTCTGGGTCGCGGCCGAGCAGCCGGGCCTGCATCGCCAGATTCGACCAGACGCGGGCCTGCAGAGAGCCGTCTCCGGCGAGAATCGCGGCCTGTAACGCCTCGTTGTAGAGGGTTGTCGCCTCTCGCTGATGGCCCGCGTCGTAGGCGAACCAGCCTGCCGACGCGGCCAGATCACCGACGGCGGCGTAAAGCTGCTTCTCCACGCGTTCGCCGTAGCTGCAGCGATTCACGGCGTCGCGTACGCGGTGGAGGGCTTCAGTGGCGACGGTGTGGAGTGCGCCGCCTCCGAGGGCATGGTCATGCGCATAGAGAGCTGGGACGATCCGACGAATGCGATCGACGTCGGCGCTTCCCAACCGCCCGGCTGCGGGAATGGTGTCGAGGCCGACGGCGACGGCCAGTCCGGCCGTGATGAACTCTCTGCGCCGCACGGGTCGCACCTCCTTCACGGGAGTCGACCGCCGCGGAGGCGGGGGAACGCGCGAAGACTTGCCTCGCGGCACGAAGCCCATCGCCTCGGGGCTACGGTCGAAGATCTCTTGTAGCGGGAGAAGGTACTGCGCCCAGGGCCACCGCACGTCTCCCGCGACCCAGCGGCGGACGTGGCGATCGGTGCATGAGCCTTCCTTGCCGAGCAGGTCTTCTGCGATCCGGTTGACTTCGTCGGCCAGCTCCTGGTGGGTATAGCCGAACTCCAGCAGAAGCGCCTCCAGCCTGGTGTTTCGCTGTTTCGGCATACGGCAGTCTCCCCTGCGCCTGCGGACTCTGACGGTAGATCTGCCCAGACCTACCCTCCAGGTAAAACTGTCCTGTCCGGCGGACGGTAACTGCCTGGGTTGTGACCTGATGGCCGACAGGACGCTTCCGGTTATCTCGGAGCATGAATTCAGCACTGTCGGTGCCCCTTCGAGATGGGGGTCCGCGATGACGACCAGAGCCCTGCCGTGGACACCCCCGCACAGCGGCGACGTTGAAATGATCGAGGTCGGTCAGCACTGGGACGTCGTACGCGCCCCAGCCGACATCGGTGAACGTGCCGTCGCGTTACTCGGCGACGAGACCGGCGCGGTCATCGCCGACTACGGGCTCATGTACTGGCTCATCGCCCCGGGCCACGCCCGGACGTGGCAGCGCCTGCGACGGGACATCCACGCCCTCGGCGCCGAGCGCGCCGGAGTCGCCTACGTCGGCGTACCTCCGGCCGCGCACACCACCGGGCCCCGCCTCCACTGGCACATCCCGATGGGACCCGACCGGTACCTGACCGACGCCGACCGGCTGCACGAGGCCTTGTCGCGAGCCGTCTCCGAGCGCGCCGAGGAAGCGACGACCCGATGATGCCCCAGGTCTGCGCCCGCTGCGACGAGACCACCAGCGACCCGGTCGTGGTCGCGATCGGGTACGGGGCGAGCGCGGGCGGCGGCACGGTCTACGCCTGCCCCGACTGCGCGCCCACCTTCCCGAAGCAGCGCGACCCCTTCGAGCACAGCCTGCCGGACCGCTCCGACCCCGTGAGACAGCGCCGATGACGGCCGACCAGCAGGCCGCGACGCCCACGAGCGAGCCGGACCCGAACACGCTCACCCGCGAGCAGTTCCAGGGCGGGGCCCGCGTCCCGCGCGGTGAGCACCCCGCCACACCTGAGCCGAACGCGTGGGGCCGGTTCCTCGACCACGCCATGGGCTGCCCCGCCTGTCGGACCGGTCAGCGGTGCGCCGACGGGAACGGGTTGCACCACGCGGTGAGGGATGCCTTTGGCGCCACGGCCCCGTAGTCCGGGCTTGCCACTGATGTGGTCCCCCATTCCGGACGCGGCGGCCCGCTCTCCCTCCGCCCCTCTGGTCGGCAGCGTGGCCTCCGACCAGAGGGGCAGAACTCCGGCCCCAGACAGCCAACCGCCGCATCGTGAGGCACATCAGGATGATCCTCCCGGCGCCGACGCACGGCGTCCGCCCCGTAATCGCTCAGCTGCCTGGGCCCACCGCCGCGCCGTCTGCTTGCTGCGGCCCCACCGTCCTCCCCGGCACCAGGACGGCAAGGGTGCTGCGCGCTTCACGCCGCAGCGAGCGGCGGCGAGCGAAGGTCGCGGTGAGAGCGAGAATCGAGATCGTGCCGCCGTAGAAGACGGCGACAATCGTGGAGAGGAGCCCGATCGTCATCGGGCACGCACCCTTCTTCCCCCATCCGGCCCACCCAACTCAGAGTTGTCGGCGGGGCATTGATGCGTTTCCCATCCACCATACGCCCGCCTTCAACGGGACGCACCACAGTTGACCTCCGCTCGCGTCTGACTGGCGGAGGCGAGCAGGGCCAGCTTGTCGGCGCTGTCGGTGCCGGGGTCCGGGTGGTGGATGACGAGCACCTGGCCGGGCGCGGCGCTGACGCCCAGCCGCTCCACTTGCAATTGCATGACACCCACCTGGGGATGGTCGAGCCGCATGGACGCGCCCGCGCACGTCCGTACGTCGTGCCGGGCCCAGAGGCGGCTGAAGCGGGGGCTGGCGAGGGAGAGTTCGCCGACGAGTTCGATGAAGCGGGGGTCGTCCGTATCGGTGCCCACGGACTCGCGGAAACCGGCGACCAGATCCACGGTCGCGCTCTCCCAGTCCGGGTAGAGCGCGTGCTCGGCGGGGTCGAGGAACAGGTCGCGCATGCGGTTGGCGCCCACCGCGAGCCGCGGTGACAGGGCCGTGGCCAAGGCGTTGGCGGCGAGTACGTCGAAGTAGCGCCCCTCGACGTGCGCGGGGAGCGGCAGCGTGGCGACGAGCTGGACGATGCCCGACGGGACGGTCTCCCGCCGGGGCCGACGCCGGGGCCGTCGAGGCTTCGCGGCACCGAGCCGCAACAGGTGCTCCGTCGCCTCGTCGTCGAGCCGCAGCACACGGGCGAGCGCTTCGAGAACCTGCACGGAGGGATTGCGGTCGCGGCCCTGCTCCAGCCGCAGGTAGTAGTCGGCGCTGATCCCCGCGAGCATCGCGACCTCCTCCCGCCGCAGCCCCGGAACCCGCCGTAGCCCCACGGCGGGAATGCCGACCTGCTCCGGGGTGACGAGTTCGCGCCTGGCGCGTACGTAATCGCCCAGCGGGTTCGGTTCGTCGCTCATGCGTCGACGGTAGTCGCGCCGTCGCACCCGTGCCTGGCCCTGCCACCCCCAGGAACGCGGGGACTCTGGCACACCCGGCGCCCGGGGCGGCAGCGTGACACCCATGTCAACGTATCTGCTGGTACACGGCGCCTGGCACAGCGGAGAGTGCTGGGAGCGCGTCGTCCCTCTCCTCACCTCGGCCGGACACCGCGCCCTCGCCCCATCCCTCACCGGCCACGGCGACCGCGCGCATCTGCTCAGCCCCGACGTAGGACTCGACACCCACGCCGACGACATCGTCAGGCTGATCACCGACGAGGACCTCACCGACGTGATCCTCGTCGGCCACAGCTACGCCGGCATGGTCATCTCCGCCGCCGCCAACCGGATCCCGGACCGGATCGCGCACCTGGTCTACCTCGACGCGATGGTCCCGCAGGACGGCGAGAGCGCGGCCGACGTCATGCCCATCACCCAGGACCTGATCGACCGCGCCCTCCGCTCCGAGAGCGGCTGGCGCGTCCCGCCCCTGCCCGAAATGCCGCCGCCCACGGGCCTGTTCGGCGTCACCGACCCGGCAGACGCCGCCTGGCTGCGTACGACCCTGTCGGACCAGTCCGTACGCTGCCTCCAGCAACCGGTCCGCCTGGACAACCCGGCCATGAACACCATCCCCCGGACCCACATCCACTGCGTAGTAGGCAAACCAGAAGGCTGGCCCCGCCGCCCCGTCCCCCCAACCCAGCCCAACGGCACCCCATCCCAGGTATGGCAACTGCCCACCGGCCACGACTGCATGATCACCATGCCCACCGAACTGACCGACCTCCTCCTCAAGCTCGGCGCCTGATTCCGCGCGCTTCCACAGCGCGATCGTCGGGTGCGACTGCTTGACTGAGACCGGCAGCATGGCCAAGTGCACCTACCTCAGCGGGGAGGCGACGATGCCCAGGACGACGCAACTACGGACCTACACCGTTCGCGACGGGCTTTTGGACGAGTGGGTCGAGCGATGGCGGCAGGAGATCGTCCCACTCCGGCTGGAGCTGGGGTTCGAGATCGGCGGCTCCTGGGTGGACCGGGAGCGGAACCAGTTCATCTGGCTGATCTCGTACGAAGGCCCCAAGAGCTTCGCCGAGCGCAACGCGGATTACTGGGCCTCGCCCCAGCGTGAGCAGATGAATCTGAACCCCGACGACTACCTGGTCCGGACGGACGACCGCGTGGTGGAGTCCGTGGCGTAGCGGGGGACGAGCACGGGGTCACGGAGCCGACGGCAGCATGTGATGGCGCCGCTCCTCCTCGGTCAGCGTCCGCACCACACGATTGCGGGCGAACGCCTGGAGCGAGTCGAGGTCCGGATCCGCGGGCCATACGCGAGCGGTGCCATCGCGAGAAGCGGTGAGCAACGACCGGCCGTCCGGAGACCAGGAAACCGCTACCACCTTGTCCTGGTGGACGCCGATGACCCCGAGCTCCTCGCCTGTCTCGGCCGACCACACGCGGACGGTCCGGTCATCCGAGGCTGAGGCGATCGTGGCCCCGTCCGGGGACCAGTCGACGTCCCGCACCCGGCCTTCGTGACCACGCAGTGCCCCGCTCCGGTGCCCCGTGGCGACGTCCCAGATCCCCACGGTCCAGTCCCCGGACGCGGTGGCGACACGCTGCTCGTCCGGCGACCAGGTCACGCTGTCCACGTAATTCTCGTGTCCACGCAGTACGGTCCACGCTTCGTTGGCCGGCACGTCCCAGATCCTGCAGGTCCGGTCGTCCGAGGCCGTAGCGATGTACCGCCCACTGGGCGACCAGGCGACACCGCCGATCCAGGTCTGGTGACCGACCAGAGCGGCGAGTTCGGCTCGGGTGGCGACATCCCAGACATGAAGGACCGCGTCGTGCCCGCCGGTGGCGACACGGCGCCCGTCCGGCGACCAGGCTACGGCTTCGACCGCCGTGTTCCGGTGGTCGAGCAGCTCGTCCCTGTCACCGTTGAGGATCTGAGCGGACCGGTCGCTCGATCCGGTCGCGAGCCTTTCCCCGTCCGGCGACCAGGCCACGTCCCAGATCCGATCTCGGTGTCGCTCCGACCGGCTGATCTCCTCACTCGTCGCCGCGTTCCAGATCGCCACCGTCCCGTCGTCGGAGGCGGTCGCGATCCGTTGCCCGTCCGGTGACCACGCGGCTTGGTTGACGGGCTGCCCGTGGCCGGCGATGAGCACGTTCTCGGCACCCCGGGGGCGGACATCCCAGGTGCGGGCCGTGCTGTCGGCCGAGCCAGTGGCTATTCGGGTCCCGTCAGCCGACCAGGCGACGCCCCACACCGTGTCCCTGTGGCCGCGAAGCACGGCGAGCGGTCTCGCGTCGCACGTATCGAAAACCCGGGCCGTACGGTCCGAGGAAGCGGAGGCGATCTGCCTGCCATCGGGCGACCACGCGATGTTCCATACGTAGTCGGTGTGGCCACGGAGCAGCAACCGCAACTGCCCGGTGGTCGTGTCGGTGATCCGGATGGTGTGGTCTCCGGAGGACGTGGCGAGGCTGCTCCCGTCGGGAGACCACGCCACCCCTTCGACGAAGTCCGTGTGCCCCGCCACCGTGAGCACAGCGGCTTCCGAGGTCACGTCCCAGATGACGGCGGTACGGTCGTGCGAGGCCGTGGCCAACCGGGTACCGTCCGGCGACCAGGCGACGCCCCAGACGTCCTCCCGGTGGCCGTGCAGCTCGTGCGCCAACTCGCCGGTGGCCGCGTTCCATACCCGGACAACCATGTCCCGGAAGGTGCCCGCGAGCCATTGGCCATCCGGTGACCACGCGACTCCGCGCCCAGCGTCGGTCGCTCCGGTGAGCACCCTCACGACCGTGCCGCTGGCCACCTCCCACAACCGCACCACCCGATCTCGGGATGCCGTGGCGACCATCGTCGAGTCGGGAGACCAGCACACCATCTCGACCATGGCTCCGGAGCCCTCCAGAACCGTGACGCAGCGACCGGAACCGGCGTCGAAGATCCTGGCGGAGCCGTCCCGGGACGCGGTGGCGATCCGGCGTCCGTCGGGGGACCAGGCCACATGGCGGATGGTGTCGGTGTGACCGGTCAGCTCGGCCCGCAATTGGCTGAACGCCAGCGCGGTGAACAGTGCCCGCCGAGCCACCGGGGTCGCGGCGCATTCCCCCAGCGCGGCCAGCGAGAGGAGTACCGACAGTTCCGGGTCCTGCTCGGGGTTGGCCAGAACATGCCGTCCAACACTCTCCGAGACGCGCCGCAGAAAGGCGAGGTCGCGGCTACGGGAGGCGTCCACCAACGAGCGCACCCCCTCGGTCGCCTGGCCCGCCTCCTCCAGCGCGGCGAGCCAGCGCTGGGCCAGGGCCAACCGCTCCCCGGTGAGCAAGTAGTCGGCGCTTCGGCCCGACCACTGCCAGTCGTCCGCCCACCGTTCGAGCTCGGCCCTCCGGCGCAGCCGTTCGGCCCCCACCTCGACCGCTTGCCGCAGTGGCGGCCACTGCCGGAACAGGGCCTCGTGCGCCACGTGGGCCTGGGCCCGGCCGTCGTCGAGTTCCCCATTGCCGACGGTGGTGACCAGCAGCCTGGCGTCGACAAAGGCGTCGACGATGTGGCGCTCTTCCGCGGTCAGCTCGGCCAGCGTCACCCGACGCCGCGTGGCCTGCTGCCCTTCGATGGTGACGAATTTCAGGAGCACCCGGAGTACGGGGTCGATGCCGCCCGCATCGCTCAACTCGGAGACGGCATGGTCAGCCTGGCGCGCCAGGGCACCGGCGACTCCCCCGAGGCGTCGGTACAGATCCTCGGTCACCGTCGCACCGGGGCCGGTGGCGAAGTACAGCTCCTGGAGCAGGAAAGCCAGCAGCGGGAGGGCGTCGTTCGTCCCCGCTTCGTCCGCGATCGTCTCGGCCAGCCCGGGGGCGAAATCCATCCCGACCAGGGAGCCGGGCCCCTGCACCACCTGCGTGAGCTGGCTACGGCCGATGGCCCCGATGGCGACCGGATTCTGGAACAGATCGGCGTGCGCGCTGTCGAGAAGCTCCCTGAGGAACTCCACCCGGACGGTGGCCACTACCCAGAACCGGGAATTCCGCGTCAGGGCGTCGTTGAGCGCCTCGAAGAACAACTCGCGTTCTCTGTCGCTCGCGAGCGTCATCACCTCTTCGAGCTGGTCGATCAAGAGGAGGCTGCGCCGGAACCGACTGCCCTGATGGATGCGACCAAGTTCCTGCGTAAACGCCGCTGGCGACCTGGCGGAGGCGTCGTAGCACATTGACTGCCGAGTCCGCCCCTCCTCCGGCTTCGGCCAGCATCCCGGCCAGCGCGCCCAGCGGATTGGCTCCCGGGGTGAGCACGGGCAACACCGTCCAGCGCCGCTCCCGCAGCCTGGGCAACATTCCCGCTTGGGCGAGCGACGACTTCCCACTGCCGGAGGCACCGGCCAGTGCCACGAAGCGTTCGTCCGGTCGCGTCGGCGAGTCGTGCAGCCGTCGTATGAGCTCCGTGATCTGCACGTCCCTGCCGAAGAACGCAGCGGCCTCGTCCTCGGCGAAGGCGTCCAAGCCGGGGTAAGGGGCTCGTTCCGCGTCCCACGCCCGTGGCGAAAGAGCCGGTCGCTCCAGGCGATAGGCGGCCACCTGCACCACGATCATGACGATGAGGAGCACGCCGATGCCCGGTACGGCGACGCGTTGCAGAATCTTCAGCGCCAGCGGAACGTCGTCCGTGTTCGTCGCATAGTTGGTGACGATGCCGAGGAGGCTCGTCACGAGCACCAAGCAGACCTGGAGGGTCAACTCCAGCCGCCGACGCCTCACATCCGCCCCGCACGCCGCTCGGCTAACGCCGCGAATCCCAGAGTTGTCATCGATGCCCCCTGCCCCCTCCACCCGATCGCCACACCCGCGCCCCATGATCCGCGATCGCGGTCCCGCCCCACAAGAAGCACGAGGAGGCAGTGGCCCTCCGGGGTATTACCGGAGCCCGGGTTGGACGGCGCGCCTCCCTTGGGGCGCTCCTGGTCCATCCACTGTCCCTCAAGGCCGTATACGTACCTTCCGGCACGGACGCCCGGGGCGGGAGAACGCTCACCGCCGCAAACGGGGAGTCCGACAGAAAAGATCGGGCGGCAGTGGAGCCCTGACCGTAAAGGGTCGTTGCCGCCCGCACGCCATCCACCGGTAGGGGAAAAGCATGGCGAACGAGCTGAAGTACGGCGATCGGATCCACCTGCAGAACGCCTACAACGATTGGGCGGGGGGCTACCTGGACACCAACGGCCACAGCACCGACGGCGGGGCCAAGTACGGAGTGTCGACGGCAGAGTCGTCCGCCCGAGGAGCGGGCACCGGAACCTGGGAAATCCTGTCCGCCGCAGGCAAGGCCACCGGTACCACCGTGGCCAGCGGGGACCTGATCTACCTGCGGAACCTCTACGGCGGTGACGGCGGCTACCTCGACACCAACGGTCACGCCTCCTCCGACCAGAAGACCGTCGGCGGCAAGTTCAACGTCTCAACGTCCAAGGACAAGGACCGTGCCCCCGGTACCGGTCGCTGGCGCATCTTCGCCCAGACGTCGACCCCCGGCGACCAGAGCATCCGTCCCGGAGACGTGATCCACCTCTGGAACACCTACAGCGAAAACGGCGGCTTCCTGGAGACGAACGGGCACGGACCCACCGGCGGCAAGTACGACGTCTGTACCAACGCGTACTACAACCGTGCCCAGAACGTCGCCGGCTGGAAGCTCCACCGCGCATAACTCATCACCACCTGCGCCGCTCATAGCCGTGGCCCACCCGACTCCCGGGTGGGCCACGGTCTCAGGCGGACGGTTAGTCGTGCCGGTTGCGGATGCGCTCCAGCTCATCCCGGATACGACGCGCGCCGCCCTGGTGGTGGCAGCGCCGCGGTAGGGAACTGCCGTCAACGCCCCACGATCCAAGATCGCGGGGCGTTCGCGCAGCTCGCGCACAGAGCCGACTGTCGGGTTCGAACCGACGACCTTCGCTTTGCAAGTTCGTCACGCTGATCCAGTGATCAGCCCGGCGGCGCCTCGCCTCTAACCTGCGCGATGCGCGGACGAGTCTCGCGATACGGCAATGTGCACCCCCGTTGCCGTCAACGGCTGCCGTCAGGCCACCACGGTTTACAAGAGGGCTGTAGCCAGGGCGACGACTACAGCCCTGAGCTGAACGTGTGGCTTCTTATTGTCTGCTGACGGCTTCCAGTCCGCCAGGGGTCCACAGCGCCTGATACCCGGCTCAGCAGTTGACGGCGCCAGCGCTAGACCTCTTGATCCGTAGGTTCGGGCACGACATCGTCCGAACCACTGATCGCGTTTGAGGTGGCTCGCTGAGCCGATGTGGCTGGCCCAGACGGGCGCCGTCTGTTGGCCTTCAGGTTTTGCACTCACAATCGCCAGCCACTTTGCTCTCGAACTCTTGCACTAGCCTCGCCCCATTGCCGACCTCTGCGGAAAAACCCTCGCCTAACTCCACCTCTTTCGCTATCCTGCGAGACAAATTAAGGAGACCCGTGAAGCACGACAAGATCAACTCAATCGTCAACGATGAAGAATTC
This sequence comes from Streptomyces sp. NPDC059850, assembly GCF_042731515.1. Lineage (NCBI taxonomy): Bacteria > Bacillati > Actinomycetota > Actinomycetes > Kitasatosporales > Streptomycetaceae > Streptomyces > Streptomyces sp. NPDC059850. Next base: position 59,725 of record NZ_JBHWJI010000045.1, on the reverse strand, counting down.
TTCCCTTTCTGGGAGGCAATAGCCTGGAGTGCAGTACAAAACGCTGTAATGTTTGGCGAAATAGATGTTGCCGAACTCAGCAACAAAGAGGTTGTAATGGCAGCAATCGCAAGGACACTGTATTACCTGAAAGGAGACGAAGAAGACTACACACAAGAAGACGAAGAAAGAGGAGCAGGCGAAGACACCTCCGAATCATCCAACGACACCCAACAAGACATCTTATGGTCCAGTAGCCATGAACCAGACCTGAAGGCACAGGCAGATGATTTCCTGAACAGGGATAAGAGCGAATTTGCCACCTTGTTCTATGCGACATGGATTGAGCATTGGATCAATCGAATTATCCTGCTCCGCCTCGCAGGCGAGAGGGTGCACGAAAATATCGCAGCCTCTCTTGTCAGAACGTCAAAGATAGAGCTAAAAATGGGCAAGATCTGGACTTCTCTAGGGATGCCAACAATCGAGAAGGAGTTGCTGCGCCGAGTGACGCGCGTGATGGAATCCAGGAACGGATTTGTGCACTATAAATGGCCCCACGATGAAGAATCTGCACACACAGATCGAATAAATCGCGGAAGGGTGCAGGCGCAGGAAGCCAAAAGTACAGTTGAAGCATTGATGCAACTTGAAGACGACGTCTTTTATGATGGCCGAACAGCGGCAATCAAGGAAGCCTTTAAGGCGAGCTGGAAAGAGAGGATGAGTCGGGATTTCGGTTAACGGGAATTGCTTCACTCCCGATCAGAGAATTCTCCATCCAAGAGTCTCCGACAAAGAGATGTGAATTCCTCAAGACCATCCTCGGCTTCATCGCCGCTGATTCGAGCTCTTTCCCAGGCGTCATCCTGTCGATCTACCGGTCCACTGTAGGCGGTGCAAAGTGCACGAGGCCACGCATCGAGGCGGAAGTAAATATTGGCCGCGACATCGGCTATCTCTTCCGGTCCTTCCAGGGCGACGAGTGTTGCCGCTTCCTCGACCTGGCTAACCGCCCCCTCCAACTCCTTAATGGCGTCCATCACGCCTGGTTCTTCGACCCGCGCAGCTTCATGAGTTGCCCTGCCCACACGGAGCGCTTCCCCGGCCCGAACAATGAAGGTGCTGTACGCGTCCCGACGCACTTGACGGCGCCAATGTTCACGCTGATCTCGACCAGTTAGGCGCGCAGCGGCAACCGTCCCCACCACACCGATCAGACCGCCCACAACCGCACCAGCAAGGGTGTAGATTCCTTCGCTCATAAGCGAATTCAAGCAAACAACTGTAGTTGGTCAACGGGCCAGCACCCGCCCCTCATACTCACTGCTGACCGACCCCCATCCCTACCAGCCAGGCATGGCGTTCTGCGTCACTCCCGACTGGGTAGGGCGCACCCTCTTTGGCCTACCCTGCTCACATGATCCGAGCTGTGGTTTTCGATGTCGGTGAGTGCCTGGTCGATGAGACGCGCGAGTACGGCACGTGGGCGGATTGGCTGGGGGTTCCCCGGCACACGTTCGCGGCCATGTTCGGCGCCGTGATCGCTCGGGGGCTGGACTACCGCGAGACTTTCGAGGTCTTCCGCCCCGGGTTTGTTCTGTACGAGGAGCGGGAGAAGCGGGCTCAGGCGGGCCAGCCGGAGCACTTTGATGACAGCGATGTGTACTCGGATGTCCGTCCGTCGCTGGCGGCGTTGCGGGATGCCGGTCTGTGGGTGGGCATCGCGGGCAACCAGACCGTGCGCGCCGGGGGCATACTGCGCTCGCTCGACCTTCCCGCCGACTTCATCGCCACGTCCGATGACTGGGGCGTGTTCAAGCCCGATCCGGCGTTCTTCTCCCACGTGGTGGACGCGGCTCCCTGCTCGGCCGAGGAGATCCTTTACGTGGGTGACCGGATGGACAACGACATCCGCCCGGCGGACAAGGTGGGCATGAAGACAGCGCTGATCCGGCGCGGTCCGTGGGCCACGATCCAGTGGAATGAACCGGACTCCGTCGCGGTGCCCACCTTCCGAGTTCAGAGCCTCGCCGAGCTGCCGGGGCTGGCCGCCGAACTCAACGCTGAAGAGCGCTGACGGTCGTCCCCCACCCGTACATCCGGTCATCCAGATCGCGGACCCACGGTTCGTTGCGCCAGGCGTGCAGCCGCTTGCGCACGTCGCGGATGCGGTCCATGCCGACGGCGTACCACGTGGCGCTCAACTGATCGAGCGCTTCGTTGGCCCACCGGCACGCTTCCTCGGGCTTACCGGCTGCGGCCTCGACGGCCGCCAGGTCGCCGAGGATGATCGTCCGCTGCTTGCCGTCGTCGGCGGGCAGGTTGTCGAGCACTCCAACGAGCGTGGCCCGGGCCTGGGCTGTGTGTCCGGCGATCAACTGCGTGTTGCCCTTGAAGGCGGCGAGGCGGACAGGGGTGAACCAGTCCATCCACACCGGGCACGGCTCGTGCGTATCGCCTTCGCCAAGCACATGTTCGGCGTGCGCTATGAGGCGTAGGGCCGTGCGGGTGTCGTTGCACCGAGTCATGCACTCGGCCTCGACGGCGTCGAGCCAAGCCAGCATCAGCGCGGGGGCGTTCCCCCTGCGGGCGTAGGCGCGGGCGGCGGACATCCGCTCTTCGGCGTCTTCCTTCTGGCCCGCCCAGCCCGGGATGAACGCGGTATGAGCCAGGATCGCCGCGCCGAGTAGCGCGTCGTCAGCTTCTCCGGCGGCCTGGAGGCCGCGCACAAACGCGTTCCCTGCGGCCTGGGGCTGCTGGAGGTCGAAGAAGTCGATGCGCCCGGCCAGCAGGTAGGACTCGGCCAGCGCGGCGGCAAGGATGGTGCGGCAGCGGCCGGATGTCTCTCCCATGAGCGTCGTGCCCAGGCGGGTGTGTTCCACGACGCTGGCGTGGAGCTGGGAGGGCTGCACGGACCAGTACAGGCGTCGGTGAGCGGCGGTGATCGCGGCGAAGTCCATGCATGCGGTAGCTGGTTGCGTGGCGTTGCTCGCGATCGGCAGTGGCCCGGGTGCAGGTCCGATCGTGGGCGCGCCCGATGCCGTGACGGTCCTCCGGCTGGCGCCCTGCCGTTCCGAACTCGTCCTGCCCCATGGCGCGATGAAGCCCAGCTCTTCGATGGGCTGGCCCAGGAGGTGCGTCAGCACACGCTGAACGTCCGGCTGCGGCCACGGGGGATTCGCCGACTCCCAACGGCGGACCTGGCGCACGCTGATCTGCAACGACCGTATGCCGAGTTGAGGCGCGGTGTTACGGATGGCCTCGGCGAACGCTTCCTGAGAGGCGTATCCCGCTGCCTGCCGGGCGGACTTCAACCGCGCGTTTCCTGCTGGCCTGGGCACTGGACTTCCTCACGGCTTCGGTGGGGTTGGTCAACTCAGCTCACCGTAGCCTTGCAAGGCCGGTTTCGGGACCCTCGCTTCCCGACTCCCCACGATTAAGTCCTCCAGATGTCCTCTACTCGTCCCTTGAGCGGCCTTCAATAGGACGTCCTGTGACCCCACCATGTTCAAGGTCAAACGGAGAGCGATCGTGCGGGGAGAGGGCCATGGGCGAGGCGGTGAAGCGTGTGAGTGCGCGGCAAGACGAGGTTGACCTCGAAGCGATCGGAGCGACGGTCGCCCGCGCCTTAGCCAAGCGGACGGCGCTGCCCCCGTACGAAGAACTCTGCGGGCTGCATGCGTCCCTTGTGGAGCACATCAACGCCCTTATGCCGCTTGTCGAGGTGGTGGTCGACCGGATGAATCGGGGCACCGTTGCCTGGTACCAGAAGCGGAGCAGGCTGAACATGGTCCCGCACGAGCTGCGCCAAGGGCTCGGCTCCGGCCTGCAATCGGCCGACTGGCACGTGCGGAGCCTCGGCTACACGTGTCAGTTCCTCCTCAACAACGTCGTTCTCGCCCAGGAGCACGACCGGTGACCTTCGCGCCCGGGGGCGGCGGACACTGCTCCACCCGCTGCCAGCAGTCCGGCTCTCCCGTTCCCCGCTCCAACCCGTTCCGCAGGGAGGGGAACCGGGCCGCTTGTCCTGTTCCGGTTGACGGTTGGTAGTACGGCTTCACCTGATGGTGGGTGCGCACGTATGAACAGGCGGGTCTTCGGGCCTGGTCAATCGGTCTCACAGCAGGCGTCTTGGTCCACCGCGGTGGCGTCGAACCAGCGCCTCCGCTCAGGACACGCTCGTCGCTGTCGAGCTCGGAGTATTCGGCGGCGGCCGCCGTCTGGAGTCCGCCCCGTCCGTCGGAGTTCTCCAGGGACAGGTCAAAGTCGTAGGGGTGTGGCCCGCATCCTGCCCGCGAGCCGGGCCAGAGGGCTTCGTCATGCTCGGCGGGATGCTCCGTCTGGCCAGACGACGTCCACCGGAATGCCTGCCTCGTGGGCCTGGTGCACTACATCTGCCGTTCCGCCGCCCTTGCCGGTGGGTGGCTGTCCGTTCCAGACGGCCACCAGCCGGGCGGCGCGTTCCAAGAGCACGGCGTTGGCCGCTTCGTACGCCTGCCGGTTCGCCGTCTCGTGTGGCATCACCAGGACCTCGTTCGCAGCTTCGACCAGGCGGTCAAAGGTCGCGGCGTGTTCTGGCTTCACCTTCGCCTGTCGGTAGTCCTGCGACGGAATCACCACGGCCAAGCGCCCCCCGGCGGCCAGGACCGCTTCGGCGAACAGGCTGTCGCTGCCCTTCGCGATGCATGACACACCGACAAGACCGGAGGGCTCGTAGGCGGCGAGGACCTTGTCCAGCTCGGCTCGGACCAGCGGTACCGACTCGTCGGTGAGATCCATGTGCCCGGTCACAGCGATCGTCGTCATCGGGACCTTGCCTTCCTGGTCATGTGGTGAGCAGAGTGCGAATGCTACCGCGCACGTCGGCGACGGCCCGGGGCACGCCATCCCCCACCGTGTACGGGTAGAGCTTCGCCAGTTGAGCGCGCACGCGCCCGGAGTGGATGCCGGAGGCGACCTCGACGGCGCGGCGCGAGTAGTCGGCGGCGCTGGTGATGTCGCCAGCCAGGAAGGCGCATTCGGCGAGCCCGATCCAGTCCAGAGCGTGGCCACGACCGGCCTCCGCGGTGCGCTGGTCCAGGGCTGTACGGATGTGGCTGGCAGCCTGGTCGGCGTAGGTGCGCGGGTCTTCGCGGGCCAGGTCCAGGAGTCTGCCGCCGGTGACTCCTGCGAGCTCGGCCTCGTCGAAGTAGCCGATCCAGTAGGGCTCGTTGTCGAGTCGACCGGCGTCGCTGAGGGCCTCGGTGGCCTGTCCGGTGGCGCGGTGGAAACTGGACGGCCGGTCCATGCGGGCCAGGGCCCAGGCCTCCCGTGTGTGGAGCATCGCCCGAAGTCGCGGACCCGCTGTATGACGGGCTCCGTCCTGGGCGAGCCGGACGAGTTCGAGGGCTTCATGCGGGCGGTCGGCGTATAGCATCTGACGGGCCATGCCAGCCAGCACGTTGGCACCGAAGCGGGTGTCGCCACCCGCATGAGCTGCACGGAGCGCAAGGCGGTAGTAGTCCTGGGCGCGGCGCTGCTGGCCGACGTCCCAGGCCATGGAGGCGGCCGTTCCGGCGAGTTGGGCCATGACCCCGTAGAGGCGCCGTTCGATGGCCGGGGCCTGGTATTCGTCGAGAGCGGCCACTACCTCGGCGAGCTGCCCGGCGACGGCCTTACGGCGAAGCCCACCGCCACCGGTGCGGCCCCACTGGCGGAAGACACGGGCGGTGGCCTCCAGTTCCTCCACCTCACGCGCGCCTAAGCGGCCGGGGCGGCGCGCCCGGTCATCGGTGGCGGGGGGTGTGCGCCACCCGTCGAGGGCGTCGAGGAGTGGGGCGCCGGTGACGGCCGCGCCTGCGAGGGCGCGCGTCGCGGCTCGGCGGTCCATCACGAGGTCGCTCCTGGTCAGATCTGCGGCCATGCCGGTGGTGGCGTCCGGCCGCCACGGTACGGCCTCGTTGGGTGCTTTCCCGGGATGGGGGTTGGGCGGCTGGAGTTGTTCTGGTGCGGTGTCCGTGCGCTCCCAGGGGCGTGGGGCGAGGCCGACGAGGTGGCCGGGGATGCGCAGCCCGTCGGAGATCCGGCGGATGACCTCGATAGAGGTAACTCTGCAGGCACCGGTCATGATCGTGCTGACCTTGCCAGGGGTGAGCTGGCAGGCCGCGGCGATCCGGTTCTGTGACAGACCGCCCCACTTCTTGATCAGGGAGAACGCTGCGGCGAAGTCGTGCTCTTCCAGGGCTCGTCGGAGGTCGTCCCTGTCGAGGACGTCCGGGGCGAGCGGGCCGGGGGTGGTGGCGTCCATGGGTCCAACTTCCGGTCGATCGTAGGCGCACCGATGCGGTGTCCCGAACCAGGAACGAGCGAATTACCGCCTCGGTAACACCTGCCGGTTATCCCGTGATCGCGATCACACGACGAACCTCGATGCGTCAGCCCCTTTACCGATGACGCCGGGAGACCCCGTGCAGACACAACACAGAACACCCACTCCATGGACGCCGCCGCGCGGCAGTGACGTCGAGATGGTCAAGGTCGGCCCTTACTGGGACGTCCTGCGCGCCCCCGCCGAGACCGGCGAACGGGCACTGGAGTTACTCGGCGACGCGTCCGGCGCCGTCATCGCCGACTACGGCCTCATGTACTGGCTCATCCCGGCGGGCCATGCCCAGCGCTGGCGGTATGTGCAGCAGGTGCAGGCGCTCGGTGCGCACGGCGCCAAGGTTACGTACGTCGGGGTGCCGCCTGCTGGCTGGAGGGCTGGTCCGCGCCTGCACTGGCGCATTCCGGTGGGGCCGAACCGGTACCTGACCAACCCCGGACGTCTCCGCGAGGCCCTGGTGCGGGCAATCGCCACAGAGCCCGCCGAGGGAGTGGCGGCCCGGTGAGCGTTCAAGTTTGCGCCCGTTGCCAAACGACCACCGGGCAGCCGGTCGTCGTCGCGATCGGGTACGGCGCGAGCGCGGGCGGCGGCACGGTCTACGCCTGCCCCGACTGCGCACCCACCTTCCCGAAGCAGCGCGACCCCTTCGAGCAAAGGCTGTCGACCCGCTACGAACCCGACCAGGCGCCCACGCCGGAGCCCCGACGACATCGGCCCGGTCCGTCCGCGGGGGCAGCATCGTGAGCGACTACAGCGAATACCAGGACAAGGCGAACGGCATAGGCAAGGGCAAGCACAGCAAGAACAACAGCGCCGGGAAACACCGCGAGCCGCCTCCGGGTGGCGATCAGGGCGTGGCGGGAGGGTCGAGCGGCTGCATGGTCGCGGCCTTTTCCGTCGCTACCCTCGGAGCGCTGATGTCGGTGGTTCTCACCTGGACGCGGAAGCGGTAGACGACCATGAAGATCAGGACGGTAGGGGCATGCCGACGACCGGAGTGCGTGGGCGCTGAACCGCACGAGGACGACCAGGGCACCCGCTTCTTCGGGGTACCGGCTTGGGTCGTCTGCCTGGTGGCCTGCGCGGCGATGCCGGTCGCGCTGCTGGCCTATACGTACGCCAGCCGCTGAGGAGCCGAACAGGCCGTAAAGACAGAACGCCCCGGACGGCAGACCGTCCGGGGCGTTCGCGCAGCTCGTGCGCAGAGCCGACTGTCGGATTCGAACCGACGACCTTCGCTTTACAAGAGCGGTGCTCTACCAGCTGAGCTAAGTCGGCGTCCCCAGCAGTGTACCCACCACACCGGGGTGCTCCGTTCGAAAATTCTGGTGTCCGGAGTAGAGACAGGGCGGGGGTGGGCGGTATAGCGTCACGCCAATCCACCTGCAGTGGACTAGACCCCTACCTTTACTCGGATCGTCCGGCACGTTCCTGCCGGTGAAGGGACCAGATCACCATGGCCACGGTCACGTATGACAAGGCGACCCGGATCTACCCGGGCACCGAAAAGCCCGCTGTCGATCAGCTGGACATCGGCATCGAAGACGGCGAGTTCCTCGTTCTGGTCGGCCCCTCGGGCTGTGGGAAGTCCACGTCGCTGCGGATGCTCGCGGGGCTGGAGGACGTCAACGGCGGGGCGATCCGGATCGGCGACCGCGATGTGACGCACCTGCCGCCGAAGGACCGGGACATCGCGATGGTGTTCCAGAACTACGCGCTGTACCCGCACATGACCGTCGCGCAGAACATGGGCTTCGCGCTCAAGATCGCCGGGGTCAACAAGACCGAGATCCGGCAGAAGGTCGAGGACGCGGCGAAGATCCTCGACCTCACCGAGTACCTGGAGCGCAAGCCGAAGGCGCTGTCCGGTGGTCAGCGGCAGCGGGTGGCGATGGGGCGGGCCATCGTGCGGGAGCCGCAGGTGTTCCTCATGGACGAGCCGCTGTCGAACCTGGACGCCAAGCTGCGCGTGCAGACGCGTACGCAGATCGCGAGCCTGCAGCGGCGGCTGGGGATCACCACGGTGTACGTCACCCACGACCAGGTCGAGGCCATGACCATGGGCGACCGGGTGGCCGTCCTCAAGGACGGGCTGCTGCAGCAGGTCGACACGCCGCGCAACATGTACGACCGTCCGGCGAACCTCTTCGTCGCGGGCTTCATCGGGTCGCCCGCGATGAACCTGGTCGAGGTGCCGATCACCGACGGCGGCGTGAAGTTCGGCAACAGCGTGGTCCCGGTCAACCGCGAGGCGCTGTCCGCCGCGTCCGACAAGGGCGACCGTACGGTCACCGTCGGTGTGCGGCCCGAGCACTTCGACGTGGTGGAGGCGAACGGCTCGGCGGCGAAGTCGCTGACCAAGGCCTCCGCCGACGCCCCGGCCGGTCTCGCGATCACCGTGAACGTGGTCGAGGAGACGGGCGCGGACGCGTACGTCTTCGGTTCGGCCGAGGTCGGCGGCGAGAGCAAGGACCTGGTGATCCGGGTCGGCAGCCGCCAGGTGCCGGAGAAGGGCGCGCAGCTGCACGTCGTGCCGCAGCCGGGCGAGGCCCACGTCTTCTCCACCTCCACCGGGGAGCGGCTCAGCGACTGATCCGACAACCCGCGACATCAACGAGGCGTCGTCTGCTGCGACAGGCGGCGCCTCGCTCACGTTGTGGTGTTGTCGATAAATTCCTCGACAATCCGGGCCTTTCGATTTCGTTCGTCAACCCGCCCCCCGCCGAAACCCGGTTTCCATCACCCGGCATGGTGACTCAATGTCGCCAAATCATCGCTCCTCGCTACGATCCCTCCCGTGAACACCGCAGCCCGCCGTATCGGCAGAACCCTCGCGCTCGTCCTCCCCGTCGTGCTCGTCCTCTCCGGAACGCTCGCCGTCACCCGCGTCCCGTGGGCCTCGCCGAGCGCCGAGTCGCAGATCCTCACCGCCTCCTCCGACCACGCCTCCACCCGCGCCGTCCACCGCGCCCCGCACGAGCTGCTGCGCGACCGGCTGCTCGCGGAACTGCAGGAGAAGGACCCGGGAGTGGCCCTCACCCACCTCCAGGTCGCCACGGACGAGCGGCCCTCGCTGGCCCGGCACTGCGCGGACATCGCCCGTGCGCTCGGCCGCGCCGCCGTCGCCAAGTACGGGGGGACGAAGGGGGCGCAGGCGTACGCCCGTCCCGTCTGCGACACCTCGTTCGCGTCCGGCATCACCCAGGCGTACCGCTGACCGCGCGGCGCACACCACAGCCGACAGCACCGTACGGTCCCCGCGCCACCGCATATGGTGCGGTTCATGACCGATGACCTCCACCGGCGGGGGCACCACGCTCACCACCACCCGCACGCCCCGCGCCCCACGCAGGCCGTCGTCCTGGCCGGAGGCCAGGGCTCGCGGCTGCGTCCGTATACCGACGACCGCCCCAAGCCGATGGTCGAGATCCCGGGCACCGGGACCCCGATCATCGGCCATCAGCTGGCCTGGCTGGCCGCCGAGGGGGTCACCGACGCGGTCGTCTCCTGCGGCCATCTCGCCGCCGTCCTCCAGGACTGGCTGGAGTCGGCTGAACTGCCGCTGCGTGTGACGACCGTGGTCGAGAAGGAACCGCTCGGCCGCGGCGGTGGCCTGAAGTTCGCCGCCGCCCGGCTCCCCCACCCCGATCAGCCCTGGTACGCCACCAACGGCGACATCTGGACCCGCTTCTCGCTGCGCGAGATGGCCGACTTCCACCATGAGCGCGACGCCGTCGCGACCCTCGCGCTGGCCCGGCCGCGCATCCCCTGGGGGGCGGTGGAGACGGACGAGTTCGGCCACGTCCTCGACTTCATCGAGTCGCCGCCCTCCCCGTACCTCATCAACGCGGGCGTGTACGTCTTCTCCGCCACCTTCACGGCCCTGCTGCCGGGGCGCGGCGACCATGAGCGTACGACGTTCCCACGGCTCGCCCGGGAGCGCCGGCTGGCCGGGTTCCCGCTGCCCCACGGGGCGTACTGGCGGGCCATCGACACCGCCAAGGACCTCACCGAGGCCGCCAAGGAACTCTCCGCGGGCCCCCCGCCGTCCGGTCGCGGGTCGCTGGAATCGACGCCGGTACGGCCCCCGTTGCACGACTGAGCCCCCACGTACAGCGGAAGGCCCTGCGCGCCGCGTTCCAGCGCGCAGGGCCTTCCGCGTACGTACGGACGGCCTACATACGGTCGGTTCAGCCGAGGAGGCCGCCCAGCGCCGCCTCCTCCTGGGGCGGTTCGCCCTCGTCGTAGGAGTCGGCCGCCGGGGCGCCGCCGCCCGGGCCGACGCCCTCCGCGCCCGTACCGCCCAGGCCCGCGCCCGTGCCGCCGAGGTCCGGCGGGCCCGGTTCCGTCATGGGGGCCTCGGGGCGGCTCGGGGCACGGGGGGTCGTACGATCGCCACGCCGCTCCTGGCCGGGGCTCCCGGTGCCGCTCGCCGAACCCGTCGCGCTGGGCCTGCCCGACGTGGCGGACGCCGACGGCGAGGCGGACGGGGTCGGACGGCTCGACGGGGCGCGGTGCGAGGGCGATCCGGGGGTGTCCACCGCGCCGCCGATCCCACCGCGCGGGCTGGTCTCGGGCTTCCGGGGCAGCGGCGAGCCGGGGAGGCTGTTACGCGGCACCTCGTGCGGCTCGGGCGCCCGTACCGTCTCCGAGGACCGTACGGCGCCGCCGATCATCGAGCCGAGCAGCAGGGTCAGCCCGGCCACCACCATCGCCATCACGGTGCCTCGGCGCAGCACCCGCCGCCGCAGCGCGCCCAGTTCGACGCGCGGGCCGAGCCGCCGCCAGGCCTCGCCCGCGAGTCGGGCGTCGGCCGAGTAGACCGGGGCGCCCGCGATGACCAGCGGGCTCCAGGCGGCGAGGTAGATGATGTCGGGCGCGTCGTAGACCGGTACGGTGCGCCAGCTCACGGTGAGGATCAGCGCGGCGGACAGCACCGCGCCGACACAGGCCGCGAGCCGCTGCCACAGCCCGAGGACGGTGAGCACGCCGACCACGATCTGGAGGAACGCCACGGTCAGCCCGGCGCCCACCGGGTGCTCCAGGGCCAGGTCGCGCAGCGGCTCGGCGATCGGCCAGGGGTGCAGGGACTGCAGCCAGGTGACCATCGAGCCGCGCTCGCCGCCGTCGAAGTAGACGGGGTCGGACAGCTTGCCCATGCCCGCGTAGACGGAGATGAAGCCGAGGAAGATGCGGAGCGGGAGGAGGACGACGCCCAGGTTCATCCGGCGGTCGGGGTAGTACGCGTGCTGCCGCACCTGCTCGGAGGGGCGCCGGGGACGCGGGACCTGGGGTGTGCGGTGCGTCTGGGGCGCCCGGTGCGGCTGAGGCGCCTGGTGGGGCTGCCGGGGCTGGTGGGCGGCGTGGGACGGCCGGGGGACGCGTGGCGTCGGGCCGGTACGGTGCGTGGCGTCCGACTCCCGCGGCCTCGGCGGGCGCCCGGACTCCGGCCCCGGCTCCCGGCGCGGACCGCGCGGGTTGCGCGGCCCGATGACCGTGGGCGGGCCGTCGTCGAAGGTGACCCTCGGCAGCACCTGCGTGGTGCCCACGTCCTCGGAACCGGAACCGGAACCGGAACCAGGACCGGAACCGGGACCGGAACCTGGGCCGTCCACCGTTTCGGAGTACCGCACGGCCTGCAGCAGCCGGGTCGCCGCCGTGTCCCCGCCGGGCCGGGTGCGGCCGCTCCACACCACGGGCGGGCGGCGCCGGGGCGCGGCCCCGGCCCCGATACCGGCGAGCCGGGCCGTGTCCGCCAGCGCGCTGCTCACGACCGGGGAGCCGAGCTGCACCCGGAAGCTGGGGGGATTGACGGCGACCTTCGCAGGATCACACGGCACTTTGGCCATGGTCAGCTGCGGTTCGTCCTCGAATCCCCGCGCGCGTCCCGCCAGGGGCGTGCGGAATGTTCTGGTCTCCACGCCCAACTAACCGACTGACCGGCGGGAAAGACACTGCCGGGGCCGGTGTGATCTGTCGGGGGACCGTCAAGATCGTCCGGGCTGGGTACGAACCCGCCCCGCCCGCGCGTTACGGGGGCGGGGCACGGCGCGCGCGATGCCCCCCCCCCGGCGCCGCGTCGTCTACGCCCGGCGCCGCGACGCCTCGTACAGCACCACGCCCGCCGCGACCCCCGCGTTGAGCGACTCCGCGCCGCCCGGCATCGGGATGCGGACCCGGAAGTCGCAGGTCTCGCCGACCAGTCGGGACAGCCCCTTGCCCTCGCTGCCGACGACGATCACGACCGGGCCGCTCAGCGCCTCCAGGTCCTGCACCTCCGTCTCGCCGTCCGCCGCGAGGCCGACGACCGTGAGGCCCGCCTTCTGGTAGGACTCCAGCGCCCGGGTCAGGTTGGTGGCGCGCGCCACCGGGGTGCGGGCGGCGGTGCCCGCGGACGTCTTCCAGGCACCGGCGGTCATCCCGGCCGCGCGCCGCTCCGGTACGACCACGCCGTGGCCGCCGAACGCGGAGACCGACCGCACCACGGCGCCCAGGTTGCGCGGGTCGGTGACGCCGTCGAGGGCGACGATCAGCGGGTCCTCGCCGTCGTCGAAGGCGGCCGCGCTCAGGTCCTCGGGGTGGGCGTAGTCGTACGGCGGGACCTGGAGCACCAGACCCTGGTGGTTGAGCCCGTTCGTCATCCGGTCCAGCTCGGCCTTGGGGGCCTCCATGAGGTGGATGCCGCCGCGATCGGCCGCGATCTTCAGCGCCTCACGCACCCGCTCGTCGCTGTCGATGAACTGCTGCACGTACAGCGTGTTCGCCGGGACGCCCTCGCGCAGCGCCTCGAACACCGAGTTACGGCCCACCACCAGCTCGTTCGTGCCCTTGGCGCCGCCACGGCGCGGGGCCGGGCGCTTGGCTGCCTGCCGGGTGCGGGCGTTGGCGATGCGCTGCTTGGCGTGGCCCTTGCGCGCCTCGGCGGGCGGGGTGGGGCCCTTGCCCTCCAGGCCCCGGCGCCGCTTGCCGCCGCTGCCGATCTGCGCGCCCTTCTTGTTGCTGGTACGGCGGTTCCTGCGCTGGCTGTTGCCGGCCATGAATGTCACCTATCTCTTCACTGCTCAGCGCGGCTCGGCGCACGGCAACGGAAAACGTCGACGTCCCACGCGTATACGGTCTTATGTATGGACACCAGTGTGCCGCCCGGCCCAGCGGGCGGCACAAAGGGCCAGGTCAGCGGGTGCCCAGCTCCCAGCGGGGACCCGACGGGGTGTCCTCGATGACCAGCCCCGACTGCTGCAGCTGGTCGCGGATCGCGTCCGCCGTCGCGTAGTCCTTGCGGCCGCGCGCGGCCTGGCGCTGCTCCAGGACCAGCCGGACGAGCGAGTCGACCACGCCGTGCAGATCCTCGCCCCGGTCCGAGCCGCCCGACCAGTGCTCGTCGAGCGGGTCCAGGCCCAGCACGCCGAGCATGGCCCGCACCTCGGCCAGCCGCGCGACCGCCGCCTCCTTGTCGTCGGCGGTGAGGGCGGAGTTGCCCTGGCGGACGGTGGTGTGGACGACCGCGAGCGCCTGCGGCACCCCGAGGTCGTCGTCCATCGCCTCGGCGAAGGCGGGCGGCACGTCGGCGGCGGGCTCGACGGGCCCGGCCTTCTCCATGACCCGCTGGATGAAGCCCTCGATGCGCGCGAAGGCGGACTCCGCCTCGCGCAGCGCCTCCTCGCTGTACTCGATCATGGAGCGGTAGTGCGGGGTGCCCAGGTAGTAGCGGAGCACGATGGGGCGCCAGCGCTTGACCATCTCGGAGACCAGCACCGAGTTGCCGAGCGACTTGCTCATCTTCTCGCCGCTCAGGGTGACCCACGCGTTGTGCGCCCAGTACGTGGCGAAGTCGTCGCCGAACGCCTTGGCCTGCGCGATCTCGTTCTCATGGTGCGGGAAGATCAGGTCGACGCCGCCGCCGTGGATGTCGAAGGCGCTGCCCAGGTACTTGTGCGCCATCGCCGAGCACTCCAGGTGCCAGCCGGGGCGGCCGCGCCCCCACGGGGTCTCCCAGCTCGGCTCGCCGGGCTTGGCCGCCTTCCACATGGCGAAGTCGCGCCGATCGCGCTTACCGGTCTCGCCCTCGCCGCTGGGCTGGCGCAGCCCGTCCAGGTCCTGGTTGGAGAGCTTCAGGTACTCGGGGTACGAGCGCACATCGAAGTAGACGTTGCCCTCGGCCGCGTACGCGTGACCACGGTCGATCAGGCCCCGCATCATCTCGATCATCTCGGGGATGTGACCGGTCGCGCGCGGCTCATAGGTCGGGGGCAGGCAGCCGAGGATGTCGTACGCGCTGGTGAACGCGCGCTCGTTCTCATAGCCGATCGACCACCACGGGCGGCCCTGCTCGGCCGACTTGGCGATGATCTTGTCGTCGATATCCGTGACATTCCGGACAAACGTGACGTCATAGCCGCGGTACGCGAACCAGCGGCGCATGATGTCGAAGTTCAGCCCCGACCTGATGTGCCCGATATGCGGGGCAGCCTGCACCGTCGCGCCGCACAGGTAGATCGAGACACAGCCCGGCGTGAGCGGGGAAAAGTCACGGATCTGCCGGGCACTGGTGTCGTACAGGCGAATAGTCACGCGTCAAGGGTAGTCGGAACCCGGCAGTGCCCCGCGACCCATTGGCCGCAGGGACACAGAAGCGTGACACTTCGCCGCGCGCGGGTGCGCTCAGAGGCTGCCGACGACCTTGCGGGCGGCGATCCGCACGACGATGCGCTCGTCGTCCTGGGCGGAGGCCGGGTTGAACTCGGCGTACTTCTTGCCCGCGTACTTGAGCGACAACTCGTCGATCAGCTTCTGGCCGCCCTCGGTGGTGTAGGTCGCGGTGCCGCGGATCTCGGCGTACGTGTACGGCGCGTCCGCGGGCTGCACCAGGACCGTGACGCGGGGGTCGCGGTCGATGTTCTTCTGCTTCCGCCGTCCCATGGTGGTCGAGAACAGCAGCTCGTCGCCGTCCCGCTTCACCCACACCGGTGACAGCTGAGGGCTGCCGTCGGGCTGGGTGGTGCCGATGATGACGAAGACGGGGGTGTCGAGGACGCGCTTGAGGTCGTCGGAGAGTGTGGTGGCCACGGGGTGCTTCCTTTCCTCGCGCTGAGCGGGGCGGTGGTACGGACGGGTTGCCCCGATCCGTACCCCACACTCCGTCAAGCCTCCGGTCGCGGCGTGAGGAACGGCCCGTACGGCGGAGGCTCAGCCTCGGACCACCAGCGCGGTCGCCACCGCGGCCAGGCCCTCGGCCCGGCCCGTCAGGCCCAGCCCGTCCGTCGTCGTACCCGAGACCGAGACGGGCGCGTCGATCGCCGACGAGAGCGCCTTGACCGCCTCGTCGCGGCGCTTGCCGATCTTGGGGCGGACGCCGATCACCTGGATCGCCACATTGCCGATCCCGAACCCCGCCGCCCGCACGATCCGGGCCGCCTCCGCCAGCAGCGTCACCCCGGACGCGCCGGACCACTCGGGGCGGTCGGTGCCGAAGTGGGCGCCGAGGTCACCGAGGCCCGCGGCGGAGAAGAGCGCGTCACAGGCGGCGTGGGCGGCCACATCGCCGTCGGAGTGCCCGGCCAGGCCGTACTCCTCGCCCTCCCACAGCAGACCGGCGCACCACAGCTCGCGGCCCTTCTCGAAGGCGTGGACGTCGGTGCCGATGCCGACCAGGGGGATCGCCACGGGAACGTCAGAAGCCATCGTTCTTCCTCCTGCGCGCGAGAACCGCCTCGGCCAGCACCAGGTCCAGCGGCCGGGTCACCTTGAACGCCTCCTCGTGGCCGGGCACGACCACGACCTCGACGCCCATGCGCTCGACCATGCCCGCGTCGTCCGTCGCGCCGTCGCCCGCCAGGACGATCTTCTCGTGCGCGGCGGCGAGCGTGGCCCGGTCGAAGCCCTGCGGGGTCTGTACGGCGCGCAGCACGGCGCGCTCGGGGGTGCCGACGACGGGCTCGGGCTCACCGGCCCGGTCGCCGGTGCGCGGCTCGACCCGCTTGACGGTGTCGGTCACCGGCAGCGCCGGTACGACGGCGGGCGCTCCGTCCCGTACGGCGGCGACGACCGCGTCCACGGTGTCCACGGGGACGAGCGGGCGCGCCGCGTCGTGCACCAGGACCGTCGTGACGCTGTCGGGGACGGCGGCCAGGCCGAGCCGCACCGAGTCCTGGCGGGTCTCACCGCCGGGGACGACGACCACTTCCGTGGTCCCGGTGAGCGGGTAAGCGTCGAGCAGCCTGCGGACCTCGTCGGCACCGTCCGGCGGGGCGACCACGACCACCAGCGAGACGGCGCGGGATCCGGCCATGGCCCGTACGGCGTGCACGAGCATCGGCGTGCCGCTCAGCGGGCGCAGCGCCTTGGGGGCGCCCGGGCCCAGCCGCACACCACGGCCTGCGGCGGGGATCACGGCGGCGGTGCGGGCGGGGCGCTCGGAGTCGACAACGGATGGGGTTACGGACTTTGCGTTGGCGTTCAGGTTTGCTTCCTCGGCCGAAATGGGTATGGCCACAGCGTGCCGGGCGCGATGCCCCGACCGGCCCCTTCCGTGACGACTGGTCGTGCCAGCTGCCCGGGCCCGGCACACCTTGCACCACAACAGCGACGTGCACCACAACAGCGACATCACAAACGGTCTTGCGCCTCGGGCTTCGATGTGGTGGGCTGAGGTGCCTGTGAGCGCACATGCCGCAGCGCCCGGCGAACAGACTTACGGGGAGCAGGTCTGAATCACTCGGGCACCGCGGCATTTATGTGTCAGGACGCGAGTACCTCATCCAGCAGGGCCTCGGCCTTGTCCTCGTTGGTGCTCTCGGCGAGGGCGAGTTCGCTCACCAGGATCTGGCGCGCCTTGGCGAGCATGCGCTTCTCACCGGCGGACAGACCGCGCTCCCGCTCTCGGCGCCACAGATCGCGAACGACCTCGGCAACCTTGATCACATCACCGGAGGCGAGCTTCTCGAGATTTGCCTTGTAACGACGGGACCAGTTCGTGGGCTCTTCCGCATACGGTGCGCGCAGCACCTCGAAGACCCGGTCCAGCCCGTCCTGGCCGACCACATCACGCACACCAACGAACTCCGCATTGTCCGCCGGCACACGAACCGTCAGGTCACCCTGAGCGACCTTCAGCACCAAGTAGGTCTTGTCCACGCCTTTGATCTGACGAGTTTCGATGGCCTCGATCAGCGCGGCCCCGTGATGGGGATAGACCACGGTGTCGCCAACCTTGAACGTCATGTGACAGGTACCCCTTCCGTGGCTATCCAGGGTAACACGTGAACGCCTTCTTCTGAATGGCGTTTTCGCAGGTCAGGGCATATCTCGGGGCTTGACAACAGCGACCGGGACGTGCTGGGCGAGGCGGGCGGAACCGGGTATTCGCAGGTGGGAGCGGTTGTCCGGGCGGCGTGAAACCGACGCGTTACATGCCCTGGGAACATCATGCGGGTGGCCGTACGTCCCGTTTTGCCGGAGTCCGGTCGATGGACTTCCGCTACTCCGTTCGGCCGAGGAGCGACAGATCCGGCCCTGATTCGCGAATTGATCACGGCCGTACTGATCATGTCTGTGAGACATCTGTGGTCAAGTGCGTGATCAATTCTTCGGACGTCCACGGATTCCTTACCGATAATCTCCCCGATCCGTCACCGAACCGATATTCAGGGTGGTCCGGGAAGGGGTGTGAGCGGCATGTTGGCCGGGCGCGCCGCCGTGGGAGGCGGGTCGGGTGCGGGGCCGGGAGGGCGGATCGGTAACCTAAGCGCGCTGATCCAACTTTTTTCCTCGTCCTAGGAGATGCCGCCGCCGTGAGCAGCAGCCTTCGACGCGGCGTCCTCGCCGCAGCCGCCATCGTCGTCTCGGTCGCCCCGCTCTCCGCCTGCGGAGCCGGGAACGACGCGCAGACGCTGGAGGTCAAGCCCGACAACGCCGCGACGTCCGTCGGCGATATCAAGATCCAGAACGCCACCGTGGTGACGCAGCCGGACCGGACGGCGAAGGGCCCGGCCGTGGTCACGGCCCGGATCTTCAACAACGGCGACCGGGACGAGACCCTTACGGCCATCACGCTGCCCAACGCGGGCGCGACGGCGAAGCTGCACCCGGCCAAGGGCTCGGGCAAGGCCGCGAGCAAGATCGTCGTCCCGGCGGGCGGCTCCGTCGCCCTCGGCGGCGAGGGCAACGCCTCCGCCGTCGTCTCCGAAGGGCGCGAGGCCGCCAAGGACGGCGACACCCAGCGGATCGTCTTCGACCTCAGCTCGACCGGCGACGTGCCGATGACGGCCTTCGTGGTGCCCGCCACGAGCTACTTCAAGGGCTGGGGCCCGTCCGAGCTGCCGACCCCGACCCCGTCGGCCACCCGGGGCGGTACGCCCTCCGGCAAGCCGGGCCAGACCACCCCGGGCCAGCCGGGCCAGCCGGGGCAGAGCAAGCCGGGCGACAAGCCGTCCGACGAGGCCTCCGGCACGGCGAGCGACAAGCCGGGCGGCGGCCAGAGCAACGGCATCGCCCCCGGCGAGCCGACGCCGAACGACGAGGACTGAGCGCACACACGACGCGAGGGCGGCCCCGGGATTCCCGGGGCCGCCCTCGCGTTGTGAGCCGGTGCGCGTACGTACTAGCTCAGGGCCGGTTTACGGCTCGAACTTGGCCCCTCCCCCGCGCGCACCTCGCACCGATCGGCCCTGGCGGGCCTCACGGGCTTCGGCGCGCTGCGCCGGACTCCGTCCGGCGGGACTCCGGGCCGGGCCCGTTTACGGCTCGAACTTGTAGCCCAGGCCGCGCACCGTCACCAAGTAGCGCGGGGCGCCCGGGTCCGGCTCGATCTTGGCTCGCAGCCGCTTGACGTGGACGTCGAGGGTCTTCGTGTCGCCCACGTAGTCCGCGCCCCACACGCGGTCGATCAGCTGCATCCGGGTCAGCACCCGGCCCGCGTTGCGCAGCAGCATCTCCAGCAGGTCGAACTCCTTCAGCGGGAGGTCCACCTTGCCGCCGCCGACCGTGACCACGTGCCGGTCCACGTCCATCCGGACCGGGCCCGCCTCCAGGGCCGCGGGGGTGACCTCCTCCGGCTCGCCCCGGCGGCGCAGGACGGCCCGGATGCGGGCCACCAGCTCGCGCGACGAGAAGGGCTTGGTCACGTAGTCGTCGGCCCCTATTTCCAGGCCGACGACCTTGTCGATCTCACTGTCCTTGGCGGTGACCATGATCACCGGGACGTTGGAACGGCCGCGCAGCTGGCGGCAGACCTCCGTACCGGGCAGCCCCGGCAGCATCAGGTCGAGCAGCACCAGATCGGCGCCGTTCCGCTCGAACTCGTCCAGCCCCTCGGGCCCCGTTGCCGCGATGGCGACCT
Organism: Streptomyces sp. NPDC059850; assembly: GCF_042731515.1. Taxonomy (NCBI): domain Bacteria; kingdom Bacillati; phylum Actinomycetota; class Actinomycetes; order Kitasatosporales; family Streptomycetaceae; genus Streptomyces; species Streptomyces sp. NPDC059850. The sequence goes on along the minus strand of NZ_JBHWJI010000045.1, from coordinate 40,043 downwards.
CGAATCCCTCCTTGCGGAGCATGTACGACAGCGCGTCACTGAACGATTCCTCGTCCTCGACGACCAGAACTCGGGTCACGGAAGGACCTCCGGGGCAGAAAGTTGATCATTAGTGAAGGTCTCGTACGGTCGGTCGCCGTCCTCCCCATCGAGGTCGGATCCGGAATCGTACGGCTCACCCGGCCCACCGGCCGAGCGATCCCGGTCCCGAGCCGCACCGGCCTCCGGGAGCCTCAGGGTGAACGTGGAGCCCTGTCCCTCAGCGCTCCACACCGTGACCTCCCCGCCGTGCGAGGCGGCCACATGCTTGACGATGGCGAGACCGAGTCCGGTTCCGCCGGTCTGCCGCGAGCGGGCCGGGTCGACCCGGTAGAACCGCTCGAAGATCCGCTCGCGGTCCTTTTCCGAAATGCCGATCCCCTGGTCGGTGACGGCGACCTCGATCAGATCGCCGCCCGTCGCGGGGATGCGGCGGGCCGCGATGCCGACGCGGGTGCGGGCCGGGCTGTAGTTGACCGCGTTCTCGACCAGGTTGCCGAGGGCGGCGGCCAGCTGGCCCCGGTTGCCCCACACCCGCAGATCGGCGGTGCCGCCGGTGGCCATCGTGATCTGCTTGGTGCCCGCCTGGTGGCGGCAGCGGTCGATGGCCTCGGCGACCAGCTCGTCCACCCGGACCGGCTCGGCGTCCTCCAGCGGGTCGTCGTTCTGGACCCGGGAGAGGTCGATCAGCTCCTGGACCAGGCTGGACAGCCGGGTCGCCTCGACCTGCATCCGCCCGGCGAAGCGGTTGACCGCCTCCGGGTCGTCGGACGCGTCCATGACGGCCTCGGAGAGCAGGGAGAGCGCGCCGACCGGGGTCTTCAGCTCATGGCTGACGTTCGCGACGAAGTCGCGCCGTACGGCCTCGATCCGGCGGGCCTCGGTGAGGTCCTCGACCAGCAGCAGGACCAGCCTGGAGCCGAGCGGAGCCACTCTGGCGGACACGGCGAGGGCGTCGCCCCGGCCGGTGCCGCGCCGCGGCAGGTCCAGCTCGATCTGCCGGATCTCGCCGTCCCGCCGGGTGTCGCGGGCCATCGCCAGCATCGGTTCGACGGCCAGTTTGCCGCCGCGCACCAGTCCCAGCGCGTACGCGGCCGAGCTGGCCTTGACGACGGCGTCCGCCTCGTCGAGGACGACGGCCGAGGAACGCAGTACCGAGAGCACGGTGTCCACGCCGGGCGGCAAGACGGCATCGGTATGCAGGGATGAGCGCGTAGGCTTCGCCTGTTCGCGCTCGCTCCAGCGGAACGCCAGCATGGCGATGACACCGGTGCACAACCCGGCGAGCGCCGCCACTGCGGCGATCGCCGCGTTCACGTTCATGCATCCAGGTTATGCGGGCGGGGAGCGGCCTCCACAGCCCCGCACGGGATCCCTCGAACAGACGTTGCCGAGAGTTCACCGTCAGGTTGGCGCCGGTTCACTCCCGACGCCTCGGCGGACCCCCGCCGCACGGGGTGGCGTGGGGAGCGTTGCCGAGAGTTCACCTGGACGTCCGGGGTGGTTAACCGTGGGGCGCCGAGCCGGACGCGTTCCGATCCGAACGTGGCAGGGTGGGGCACACGAGTCCACGAAGATCCGTCAGCGAGAGTCAGTGAGAGAAGGTCAGTGATGCGCGACGCGTACCACGAGGAGCTGGATTCGATCGGGGAGGGCCTGGTCGATATGGCCCGGCTCGTCGGTTCGGCCATCGGCCGCGCCACCACATCCATCCTGGACGCGGACCTGAAGCTCGCCGAGAGCGTCATAGCCGCCGATGAGAAGGTCGACGATCTCCAGCGCGACCTGGAGAACCGGGCGATAGCTCTGCTCGCCCGGCAGCAGCCGGTCGCCACCGATCTGCGGATCGTCGTCACCAGCCTGCGCATGAGTGCCGACCTCGAACGTTCCGGTGACCTGGCGCAGCACGTCGCCAAGCTCACCCGGCTCCGTTTCCCGGGCAAGGCCGTACCGGGCGACCTCCACGCCACCATCCTGGAGATGGGCCAGCTCGCGCAGCGGCTGATGGCGAAGGCGGCCGAGGTCATCGTCACCAAGGACGTCGACCTCGCCGCGCAGCTGGAGCAGGACGACGACGCGATGGACCTGCTGCACCGCACCCTCTTCCAGCACCTGATGGACGACCGCTGGAAGCACGGCATCGAGACGGCCGTCGACGTCACCCTGCTGGGCCGCTACTACGAGCGGTTCGCGGACCACGCGGTGTCGGTCGCCAAGCGCGTCATCTACCTGGTCACCGGCGAGTACGCGGACGAGATAGCCCAGGACGCCGCCCAGCAGGCCTGACGCCCCGGGGTGCCGCGGCGCGACGGCGTGCGGCGACGGCGTGCAGCGTGACGGCGTGCCTCCGCGCGCCGTCGATGCGCCCCTGTGGGCGGGCCGTGGACCGGGACCATGAGCAGCAGTGACCCCTCTCCGAGGAGGCGACTCATGGCGGACATCACCCGTCGTCCCGAACCCCATCCCACCCACCCCGTCGGCGCCTGCGGCTGCGGCTCGGGCTGCGGCTGCGGCTGCCAGTCCGGCGGCTCCTGCTCGTGCGGCGGCAACTGCGGCTGAGCTGATCCGGCTGATCCGGCTGATCCGGCTTGATACGAGGAGCGGGGCCCGGGGTCGTATCGAACGGCCCCGGGCCCCGTCCCGTCTCCCCCCTCCCGTCTCCCCTCCCCGAGGTGCGAGCGGCAGTCCCTGCGGCGAGCCTGGTCATATGAACGATGGGACCCCGGCCCGGCCGCGCGTAGTGGTGGAAGAGCCACACGACGGCCGCCGCCGCGTGCGAATCGACGGCCAGGACGTGGGCGTCGTGGTGAACGCCGACGAACTCCGCGGCCTCCTGACCCGCGCGGGCATCGACGACCCTCGCCAGATCGACTGGCAGGGCGGCGGCCCGGACGACTGGCCCGCCGCGTAGGCCCTGAGCGTTTCTCAGGCGTTCTCAGGCGTTCTCAGGCGTTCGAGGACCGGCGCGTCAGTCGCTGGATGTGGTAGTGCTGAACCCGCGCCGTGCGCTGCAGGGCCATCACCGCGGTGAGGAACTGATCCATCTCGGTGGCCCGGGTGAGGATGTCGTCGGGCACGTGTTCGTCCCGCAGGCAGGCTTCCGCGTCCTGGCTGAGCACGGCCCGCGCCCAGCCATGGGTGATCGGCTTGAACAGGCCCGGGTGGTTGGCCACGATCCGCGCCCGGATGGCCAGATCGTTCTCGGCGGCCTCCACGTGCAGCCCCGTGTCCTTGTTGCGCGCCCCGAACAGCGGCTCATGGATGTGGTGGGCGTCGAAGCCGTGCTCGACGCAGCCGACCCAGAAGTCCCAGTCCTCTCCGGCCCGCATGCTCTCGTCGTAGCCGCCGACGGTCTGCCACACCTCCCGGCGGAACAGCGAGCAGTAGAACATGATCAGCCGCTGCAGCATCAGCTCCCGGCTGTAGGCGGGGAGGGACATCGCCTGCGGGGGCAGATCGTCGTCGGTGAAGGTGAAGACGTCCGTGGAGGCGATCGCGATGGCGGGGTTGCCGTCCAGGACCGCGACGGTCTTCTCCAGCATCGCGGGAGCGATCACGTCGTCGGCGTCCAGCGGAAGGACGTAGCGGCCGGTGGCCGCCTCGATCCCGGTGTTGCGGGCGGCCGAGACGCCGCCGTTCGCCCGCTGGACGAGGCTGATCCGCCGGTCGGGGTGGCGGGCGATCAGGGACCGGGCCACCTCGGCGGTGTTGTCGGTGCTGCCGTCGTCGACGATGAGCAGCTCCCAGTCCGGATAGGTCTGGGCGAGGACGCTGGCCACGGCCTCGGGCAGATAGCGGGCGTAGTCATGGCAGGGGATGACCACCGAGACCACGGGGTCGGGGTTGTGTGACATGCGCGGTCTTTCGGCTCGGGGCGGGTGTGGGCATGAGAGTGGGGCACCGGCCGTCCCCCCGGGGCCGCTTCCGCGGGCCCACGGCCGGGCGTAGCGACGGAGTTGTGCGCTAGCTGTGCTCGCGCTCCGCGCGGTGATGGCTGAACCCCTGGCTGAACCCCTGCTCACGTCCGGGGTCCTGATCGGTCACGCAGATCCATCCCCAGTCGGGGATGGTGACGTTGCCGACGTTGCAGCAGTGCCCGTAGTCGGTGATCGTGATGTTGCCTACGGGCGGGCAGCAGTGCCCGTAGTCGGTGATCGTGACGTTGCCTATCGGCTCGCAGGGGTGCATGGTCCCGGGCGTGAGGGTGGGGTCGTCGCCTATCGGCTGTCCTGCGGACCCGTACGCCGCCGTCCCCGTCTGCGCGTCCGGAGTGATGGCGGCGTAGGCCGCCTCCGCGGTGCTGAGCAGTCCGGCCGTGGCCAGCGCGGCAGGCAGAGCCAGTGAGGTCATGACACGGGATTTCACGGTGGCACCTTTCTTTTGGGTGCGGTGCGGGGGAGCTGCCCGGCCATACCGGAGTAGACATACCGGCACATTTCATGACAGGGGCAGCAAAGCCACCGTAAGTTTTGTCACTCCATGCGTCAAAACGATTACTCACTGTGCGTGACGGCCAGAGTGGCGGGCTCCGGTCGTGGTGCGCCGTGGTGCGGATGGACCACTTCCAGATCGGGCAGGGCCCAGCAGGCGGTTCCCATGTCCAGGGCCATCGCGGCCAGCCCCTCGGTCTCGATGAACTGCCGGTAGGGGAAGGACGGGAAGTTGAGGCCGTCGCGGTGCAAGTCCGCACGGACCAGCAACGCGGTTCCGCCGACCGAGTCGACGCGGACGAGTCCGCGGCCGCGCCCGCGCAGCTCGTCGAGGTACGTACGGCCGAAACCCCTGGGCGGCTGGAGGATGCCGTCACGCAGCCACTGCGTCCAGTTGAGCGTGGCGGCTCCGGGCTTGAGGACGAAGGTGTTGAGGTCGTACGTCGGCCCGCCGGGTGCGGTGGCGCAGTGCGGGACGACGATGTCCTTGCGCGCGCCGAGCAGGCGCTGGATGAGGTCCGCCGGGTAGCCGGTGACGTCGACGTCGAGCCACAGCACCCACTCCTCGTCGGCACCCCCGTCGGCGTCGGAGAGGGCTCGGGTGAGGAGATGGTTGCGCACCTTGGCCAGCACCGACCGGCGCCGACGCTGGACGCCCTGCTCCCAGCGGGGTCCGGCCAACTGGAGTCCGTAATCGCGGTGGACGAGGGTCACCCGCCGGAACTCCACCTCAAGCCCGGGCAACACCTCCCGGAGCAGTTCCGGGGTCGCGTCCCTGCTGTCGCCCTCCAGCAGGCCCAGCGAGATCGCCTCGCGCGGGTAGTCCAGCGCGCGCAGACGGTCCAGATAGCCGGGCAGGAACGCGGCCGCGTCCTTGAGCGGCGTGAGCACCAGCACGCGGGGCCGCTCGCTCGCCGGTGCCACGGCGACGGGCCCGGGGACCGACTGCGGCTTCCGCTCGTACGTCTCGGGAGCCTCGGGGGTCTCGGGGCTCTCTGCGTGCGCGATGTCCCCCGGTTCGAGCGGCAGCCGGGCCGCCATGGCGAGCAACTGCTCGGCGTAGGGACCGGGTTCGGCCCACGTCTGGGTCGCCACCTGGAAGTGCTCCGCGAAGTGCGACTCGTCGAAGGTGTTGTTCCCGTGGCATACGTACGTATACAGGGCGGGCGCGTCCACCGAGACGACCCGGCGGCTGCGGACCAGCTCCTCGGCCACCGGGGTGTCCTCGCCACGGCGCTCGGCCGGATAGCGCGGAAGCCGGTCCTTCGCGCACACCATCGACCCTTCCCAGACCCGCGCGCAGGAAATGGCGAGCTTGCGGCGGGCGGGCCACCACAGCCGCTCACGGGCGAGGAAGCACGCGTCGGCACCGAGCGCGAGGATCGCCGCCATCTGGGTTTCCACCCGCTCCGGGTCGTACAGATCGTCGTCGTCCCACTGGCATACGTACGCCCCGGTGGCCCGGTCCACCGCCTCGTTGCGCAGCTCCCCCAGGGTCCGTCGCTCCGGGGGCAGCCGGTGATGGCGGATCCGCGCGTCGCCCAGTTCACGGATGTACTGCTCCAGCACTCCATCGGTGCCGTCCTCCAGCACGACCAGCTCCAGGCTCGGATAGGTCTGAGCGGTGAAGCACCTGATCGCGCGGCGCGCCGTCGCCGAGCGGTCCTTGGTCACCATCAGGCAGGACACGGTCGGCGCCACCGCCCCCGACGCCCAGCGGTTGCGCTGCGCCTCCAGGCTGAGCAGCCCGTCCGCGACCGGCTGCCGCTCCTGGCTCGCCCAGAACGGAAACCGTCTCCCCGCCGAGACCCTCGGCGCGCTCGCCGTGTCGCAGGCCCAGCTGCCCGACCAGTGGTGCACGGCGTAGGCACGGCCGTAGTCGGCCTCCTGCGGACCGAACAGCTCCGTCGCGTACGGGCTCACCTCCGGATACAGGACCTCCGGGCCGACCACCGTGATCGACTCCGGCTCCGGCGCACTGTCGACCGCCCTGGTGAGGAAGAACGGCCCGGTCGTGTCGAGCGTGCCCGGCAGCTTGTGGGCCCCGACCAGCCGCCGGTGCACATGGGCCGCCCAGAAGGGATGTCCCGGCCGCGACGCGATGAACGCATTGCCGACGATGCGGGTGAATCCGCGCTGCCGGGCCAGCAACAGGCGCGTATGCACCTCGGGTTCACACCCGAGGACGAGTTCACGCCCGTCGAGGAGTTCGGAGACCGGCTTCAAGCACTCGAAATCCAGATCCACGTAGAGCCCGCCGAAATGGTCGAGCAGAAAATAACGGATCGCGTCGGCCCGCATGATCGGTTCGGGATAGCCGTCGTAGACCGGCAGGAACCACGGATAGTGCTCCTGAAGAAAGGCCCGATTATCCGCATCCGTCCACAGCCGATACCCCCAACCGGGGTGGTGCGCCCGCCAGGACTCGGCCCACTTCTGCCAGGCCGGGGGGAGGTCGGCGTCTTTCCAGGTCTGGTGAATCAAGGGGGGAATTGTCTTTTGTGCAGTCATTAGCACAGTATGTCCAGCTACTCGGCGAGCCGGATCTCCGCTGATGCCCGCCGCCGGAGCAATCACCCGAACGGCGGACTCGGCGCGTCGGTCTTGTCTTACGTTCGAGGGGCGGTCTCCACGAGACCGCCCCTGACCAGCCATGGAGTGCTCAGGGGGCTACGGGAGCTGCCTCAGGCGGTCGACGATCGCCCAGTCCACCACGTGCGACAGCTGGATGTACGTCTTCTTCCCGGAACGCGAGGTCCGCTCGTCGCGGAAGCCCAGGAATTCATAGGACTCCGAGTCGAAGATGAGGTACTTGCTCTTCTCGGACGCCTGCTTGGGGTAGGAGATCCCCACCCCGGCGCGCCCGGCGGAGTCCTTCATCCCCGGGGTCGCCTTGACCCCGGGCACCAGGGCCAGCGCCTCGTACGCGGCCGGACGCAGTCCCTCGGGCAGCACCGGCCACTTCAGAAGCTCGCCGAGCATGAAGTAGGCGTCGTACCAGTCCCACGCCGTGAAGTCGTCCATCGACTTGTGGGACGTGCCGGCGCCGACGATGCGCGGGATGAGCTTCTCCGGCTCGGTGGGCAGCTTCTCCAGCTCGCTCCACTCCCGAGGCGGCCACACGCCCTCGTGCTTCCCCAGGGCCCCCTCCCAGATCACCCGTCCCAGCTCCATGGTCAGCGATCGCTTGGAGCCGTCGACCGAGTCCCAGTTCACGTCCGTATAGGTCTTGACCGCGCCGGTCTTCCGCTCCGTCTCCTTGATGATCCGCTTCGAGTAGATGAACTGGTCGTCGCGCGGCGCCACGGGCTTCTCCTGCTTACTCGCCCGCACTGCCGCCCCGTTCAGCACCGTCACGGCGCCGACGTTGCGCATCCGCGGGGCGCTCGTCCCCGCGCGGTCGGTGCGGCCGCCCTCGTCGGCGCCGTCCGCGGCGATCAGTACCGCCGTGCCCGTCACCGCCATGGTGACCACCGCGGCTGTCACGAGGCGCAGCGCGTGGCGGCGCCCGGGTGCGGCGTCGGGGTGCCGCTCCGTGCGCGTCATCGTGTTGAGCAGTCGGTGGCGGGCCTGCGCCCGGGCCGGTTCGGTGAGCGGGGCCGCGCCCGCGTCCCAGTCCCGCAGGAGTTCGAGTTCGTCAGTCATGGCCGGATACCTCTCGCAGTGTCGTCGGATCGGATCCGCCCAACGCTTCGCGTAGCTTGCTGCGAGCCCGGTGCAGCCGTGATCTGACCGTGCCGATGGGGACACCGAGGGCCTGGGCCACCTCCTCGTAGCCGAGACCGCCCCACGCCACCAGCAGCAACACGTCCCGGTGCCGCGCGGGCAGTGCGGCCAGTGCCGCAGCCAGCTCGCGGCGTACGGCCTGCGCCCCTACCCGGGCCGCGGCCCGGTCGGCCAGCGGCTCCTCGTGGTCGGCGGGAGCCGGGATGCGGGCCAGGGCCTTGAAGCGGCGGGCCTCGGCCCGCCGTTGCCGCCCGACCAGGTTGGTCGCGATACCGAATAACCAGGGCCGGGCGTCGTCGCCCGTGGCCCGCGCGGGGTCGTATCGGTGCCGCTGCTGGAAAGCCGTGGTGAAGGTCTCCGCCATGAGGTCGTCGGCCGACTCGCCGCCGAGCCTGCGGGCCAGATAACGGTGTACCGCATCCGCGTGCCGGTCGAAGAGCACGGCGAATGCCTCGGGCTCATCCCGGGACCGCGCAATCACCGAGGCATCGCTCTCCGCCCCCGTGCGGACGCCTGGCTCGACGGTCATCGGGGCTCCTCTCGTTCTGGGAACGCTTCGAAGGCTTGGGCTTTCAACTCTCCTTCGCCCGTGGCCCCCGATGAGTTCCCTCGGGGCCGCGGCTGCTGGCCCCAGGAGGGTGACGTGGTGGTGCCAGCCTCCCCAGGTGCGGCCTTCGAAGTGGGCCAGGCCCCAGGCCTGTTGCATCTCGCGATAGTGGTACTCAATGCAGCCTTCAGCCTCGGCCTGGAAGAACGCGGGCTCAGCTTCGTTCACCACGCCCCGGAGGCGCCGTACCCGCGTAGGCTCCGGGCCGGAAGAAAGGTGGGCACCGATGGAGTGGATCGACCCGAAGTACGCTTGGTCGCGACCATGCGACGGGCCCAGGCGGACGCCTCCGAACAGGATCCGACCGAGACCCGGCCGGTCCGGGGGTTCATCGTCCCTGACACCGGTCCCGGCCCGCAGCCGCACTGACCCGGGCCTCGCCCGGGTGCCTGCACTCCCACCGGCCGTCGGCATCGCGCGCGGACGTCGCTACAGGGCGATGAGACGCACGCGGTCGCCGCAGAGTTTGGCCATGTCGTCCGTGTCGGAAGTGACGAGCGCTACCGGGGCCGGCTGGCGGAGGGCCGCTTCCGCGACGGTTGCGTCGATCGCGTATGTGTGGCCGTGCAGCCCTGCCGTCTTGAGGAGTTCGGCTGCCGCTCTGGCCGCGTGGGCGGTGACCGGTTCTACTTTGACGCGTGACAGGGTCCAGTTCAGACGCGGGAGGTTCATCCGCTGGTGGCTGACTTCCACGATGGTGTTCGCGCTGACCACCGTGTCGGCTCCCATCTCGTGGAAGACCTGGAGCATCGCGAGGAGTTCGCGGTCCTGCGCGATCCACGCGGACAGCCCTTGTGAGTCCAGGACGACCGTCTCGAAATGGGTCACGCGGCGTCCGTGTGGTGGCTCTGGTCGGTGGGCCCGAGGATCTTGGCGCGGGCCTCGGCCAGTTCCTCGTCCGTGAAGGCGCCGTGCTCCTCCTGGTGGCGGCGCAGGTCTTCACCGAGGAACTGGTGCCTGATCTGGCGGGCCACTGCCTCGGCTACGTAGCCGGAGACGTTGTCAGTCAGCTTCCTCAGCTCGTCGACCTGCTCGGTAGGCAGGGTGACAGTGATGCGCGTCGTACTGGACATACGGCGAGCATACTCCAGTATGCGCGTCTGCGTGGTGGCGTTCCGGGGTGACAGCCCACAGACGGCTCCAGAATGCCAACAAGCCCCTCACCAGCCGTGAAACCGCTGGCGAGGGGCTTGATCCTTCCGTGTTACTTCCTCTTGCCCTGGGTCTGGCGGGCCGCCTGAATCCGAGGAAGCTCGATCACCGTCCCGTTGATCGCCTCGACGCTGAACGCTGAACGGTGCCCTTTGCGGCAGGACGCATCGCACTCTCACCACCCTGACCAGAACCACTCGACGGCGGCCGGCCCTCTGGTGTGTATGCGTTCGCGGCAGCTCCAAAGGTTGTCAACGAAGTGGACGAGGCTGGCGGATTCACGATTACCAGCGGCCTGCCCGGCGCGCTGCTCAGGCCGCCCAGTTGTGAGAGTACTTCTTCCGCACCGGCCATCGTGGCTTCTCTTGTTGCTCCCACGTACGAGCCGTCACCGGGTACTTCCGCCTTGGGGCCACTGACTCGTTGGCTGACGCTCCTAGCCAACCCGCTCACCTGGTTTTTCGAGCGGCTGAGCGCAGCCGCCGCCCTCTCGGCAGCTTCCTTGCTCGCCCTGCTTGCGGAGTGGCCCAGCCTGCTACCGGAGCGGCCTAACGCCCCAACTGCACTGGCTCCGACGTGTCTTACGCGTGCTTCCGCCCTCTCGGCTGCACCGGCCTTATTGCTGTCAAAACCGCGGAGCGTCTTGCCGGGCTTGCGGGGCGTCCCGTCAGAGTTGAGGGGCGCAAATTCCCCTTCGGAGTCGGAAGTCACAGAGTCGGGATTTACCATATTCTCTCCCATATAGCACGGAAACCAGTATGTATAACGAACAATGCGTCATCGCGGTTCACCTCCAGCGCAGGGCCGGACTGGTCCCGTCCGCCCAGGGCATCAGGCCAAACGGTGGGAGAGAGGAGACGCGTGCGCGGCGTCGTCGGGCGCAGCGGGAACATGAGCGGCGTCGCACCATGCGCGAAGGCCCCTCATCTGCATCAACATGCAGGTGAGGGGCCTGATCGAGCGCGATTCTCGCTATTTCTTGCCCTGGTTCTTTACCGCCTCGATCGCCGCCTTCGCGGCCTCCGGGTCGAGGTAGGTGCCGCCCGGGTTGAGGGGGTGGAAGTCGGCGTCGAGTTCGTAGGAGAGCGGGATGCCGGTGGGGATGTTGAGGCCCGCGATGTCGGCGTCGGAGACGCCGTCCAGGTGCTTGACCAGGGCGCGCAGGGAGTTGCCGTGGGCGGCGACGAGGACGGTGCGGCCGCTCAGGAGGTCCGGGACGATGGCGTCGTACCAGTACGGGAGCATGCGGACGACGACGTCCTTGAGGCACTCGGTGCGCGGGCGCAGCTCCGGGGGGATGGTGGCGTAGCGCGGGTCGGCGCTCTGGGACCACTCGGCGCCGTCCTCGAGCGGGGGCGGCGGGGTGTCGTAGGAGCGGCGCCACAGCATGAACTGGTCCTCGCCGAACTCGGCGAGGGTCTGGGCCTTGTCCTTGCCCTGGAGGGCGCCGTAGTGGCGCTCGTTGAGTCGCCAGCTGCGGGCGACCGGGATCCAGTGGCGGTCGGCGGCCTCCAGGGCGAGCTGCGCGGTGCGGATCGCGCGCTTCTGGACGGAGGTGTGGACCACGTCGGGGAGCAGGCCGGCGTCGCTCAGCAGCTCACCGCCGCGGACTGCCTCCTTCTCGCCCTTTTCGTTGAGGTTCACGTCCACCCAGCCGGTGAACAGGTTCTTCGCGTTCCACTCGCTCTCGCCGTGACGGAGGAGGATCAGCTTGTACGGTGCGTCGGCCATGCGGTCGAGCCTACTGGACGGGTTCGGGGCGGTCGGTTGACGGACCTGGTCAATTGAGTGGCGGGTGGGGGGCGTGGGGTCGTAAGTTGCGAGGGCTGTCGGCGCCTCTTACATGGGGGTGCTCATCCGTGGGGGGTTCGCGATGTCCGTCGTCCGGTGGAGATTGGCTGCGAAGGAGAGCGTTTCGGGGTTGCCCCGGGCGTTCTGGTGGTTGTGGACCTCCACGCTGGTGAACCGGCTGGGCGGGTTCGTGGCCACCTTTCTTGCCATGTACCTGACGGTGGAGCGGGGCTACTCGGCGACGTTCGCCGGGCTGGTCGGGGCGCTGCACGGGCTGGGCGGGGTGGTGTCGGCGGTGGTCGCGGGGGTGCTCACCGACCGGCTCGGGCGGCGGCCGACGCTGCTGGTGGCGCAGGTGTCGACGGCGGTCACGGTGGCCGTGCTCGGCTTCGTGCAGCATCCGGTGGCGATCGCGGTCATGGCCTTCCTGGTGGGCATGGCCACCAACGCGTCGCGGCCCGCGGTGCAGGCGATGATGGCCGACATCGTGGCTCCGGAGGACCGGGTGCGCGCCTTCTCGTTGAATTACTGGGCGATCAATCTGGGCTTCGCGTTCTCGGCGATGGCGGCGGGGCTGATCGCCCGGAGCGGCTATCTGACGCTGTTCCTCGCCGACGCGGGGATGACGCTGCTGTGCGCGCTGATCGTCTTCGTCAAGCTGCCGGAGTCCCGTCCGGAGGGGGAGAGCGCGGGGCGCGGGGCGGATGGGAAGGGGGCGGTCGGGCTCGGGACGGTGCTGCGGGACCGGCGGTTCATGACCCTGGTCGCGCTGACGTACCTGCTCGCGACCCTCTTCCAGCAGGGCTACGTGGCGCTGCCGGTCGCGATGGGCGCGGACGGGCTGTCCAGCGCGGACTTCGGGCTCGCGATCGCGACCAACGGGGTGCTGATCGTGTTCCTCCAGCTCCCGGTCACGCGCTTCATCGAGCACCGGGACCCGGCGCGGCTGCTGGTCGTCGCCGCGCTGCTGACCGGGTACGGCTTCGGGCTGACCGCCTTCGCCGGGTCGGTGGGGATGTACGCGCTGGCCGTGGCCGTCTGGACGCTCGGCGAGATCATCAGCTCGCCGACCCAGATGGGGCTGGTGGCCCGGCTCTCACCGGTCCACGGGCGCGGCCGCTACCAGGGGATGTACGTGCTGGCGTGGTCGCTCGCCTCGCTGACCGCGCCGCTGGCGGGCGGTGCCGTGATCGACAGCTACGGGGCACCCACGCTGTGGGCGGCGAGCGCGGTGGTGGGCACGGTGGCCGCGATCGGTTACGCGGTGCTGGGGCGGCGGCTCGGGGACGACGACGTACCGGAGGCGGACGTACCGGAGACGGGCGTACCGGAGGCGGGCGTACCGGAGACGGGGGAAGCGGTGGGGATGGAGCGCGCGGGGGTGGCGGGCTGACCGGCGGGGGCGGGGGCGTATGGGTGCGGTGCGCGGCGCGGGGGTCCGCGCACCGCATCCATACGCCCCCGCTCACCGTTCACCGTCACCGCAGGGCGCGCTGCGCCTCGTACAGGTTGCGGGGGCGGACGGACTCGGGGTGGCCGTAGGCCTCGATACGGGAGTGGAGCGGACCGGCGAAGTCCGGTACGTCGGTCTGGCCGAACTCCCGGACCTCGCTGATGCCGACCGTCGCGCTGTACGGGGCGATTCCGTCGATCCTGACGCAGCCCGCGCGCTGATTGGTGACGGTGACGTTCCAGTGGGTGAACCGGGCGCCGTACAGCGGGCCCGCGACCGCGTCGCCGCCGTGGGAGCCGGTGTTGTCGACGGTGATCTCGGTGCGGACGTTGGCGAACGGCATGCCCCGGTGGGTGTCGAAGGTGCCCATCTCCATGCGGCCGCGTGACCAGACGTTGTAGCTGGACAGGCCCTCGACGTTGATGCCGTGCAGCTGGGTCCCGGCGGGCGCGGGCACGGTGCGGCGCGCGAGGACGAAGTCCTCGACCAGGTTGTCGTGCGAGCCCTCGCGGCAGCAGTACGGATGGTGGCTGCCGCGCCCCGAGACGGTGACCCGGCGCAGGGTGCAGGCCTTCGCGGCGACGAGCAGGAAGCCGTTGTCCACGTTGTTGACGGTCACGTCGTCCACCCAGCAGTCCCACGCGCACTGCAGCGCGACGCCGTTGTAGCCCTTGTCGAGCAGGTGCGGAGCTTGTGGCGTCGCGTCGAAGTCCAGGGTGAGGCCCTCGACTCCCGAGCCGGTCACCGGGCGGACGAGGGTGGTGAACCGGGGCTTCCAGGCGGGCCGGGCGTCGAGCGGCAGCGGGCGGTCCAGGGTCACCCGGCGGCGGCGCCGGTCGACGGCGGTGACGCGGCACGGCCACTCGTACGGGACGTACGAGGTCAGCTTGGTCTTGTCGGCCCACGGGTACGCGGCGGCGCCCTCGACGTCCCCGGCCATGTGCTGGAGCAGGGTGTGCGCGCCGTCGTCCGCGAGCTGGAACAGCACCCGGTCGCCACGGCGGAGGGCGGCGGTGCTCGCGACGGGCACGGTCCGGTCGCCGCGCCGGGCGGGGCGGTCGACGGCGGTCAGCGTGCGCCACTCGTCGCGCCGGTTGCCGGTCCAGCCCTCGAACGGCCACGCCTGGGCGCGGATCGCGGCGGTGAGGGAACGCCAGCGGGCTTCCGGGCAGACCCAGATGAGGCCCCCGGCCCAGGACCAGGACGACTTGGTGCCGCCGTACCGGCTGCCGTACGGCCCGATCAGCTCGGTGAGGTGGCGGGTCGCGTGCAGCGTGGTCCGCCCGCTGCCCGCGCCGCGCAGCACGACGTTGTCGTAGCCGATGCGGATGACGCCGTCGACGCGGTACGTCCCGGGCGGCACCACCACCGTGCCCCCGCCGCGCCGTCCGACGGCCTCGATGGCGCGGTTGATGGCGGGGGCGGCGTCGGCCGAGCCGTCGGGGCGGGCGCCGTAACGCCGTACGTCGGCGGCGACGGGGTAGCGGGGCAGCTCCGCGCGCCCGCCGAGGAATCCGGCGCGACCGACGTACGGGATATGGGGGTGGCGGTACGGGTCGGCGCGGAACTCGCGCCAGAGGTTCGGTGGTTGTCCGGCGGCCATCGCGGGTGTCGTACCCAGCGACACCGCCGCGCCCGCTGCCGCGCCGAGGACGGTACGTCTGCCGAAAGCCGGGCGTCTGTCGATTTCCCTGTCCATGAGGCCCACACCTTCCATGGATGTGAACGCCGTTCAGATGAGCGACGGCGTGAGCATGCCATGGGGTCGACGGGTGCGGAAGGGGGTGGGAGGGCGTGAGAGGGGCGGAGAGCCGGTCAGGGGCGTTCCGTCGCGAGGCCCGTCGACACCAGCGCCGGTCGCCCTTCCCCGTCCACCAGGTCCGCCAGCGCCTCCACGTACGCGCCGACGCCCGGGTTCCAGCCCACATACGTGGCGAAGTCGACCACGTGCGCGAGACGCCTGAGCGTGGCGACCCGGCCCAGAAGGGCGAGGTCCGGCGCGTCGTCGCGCGCTTCCAGCAGGGCCGCCGCCATCGCGTCGAAGGGCGGCAGCTCCGTCCGCCGCTCGGCCGGAACGTGACGGCGCCCGATGTCCGCCATCTCGGCCAGCTCACCGATGAGCCAGCCCGGGTCGAACTCCCACGGCCCCAGGGACAGCGTCTCCCCCGTCAGCAGCACGGCGCCGGGCCCCGCACCAGCCCCGTCCGGCACCGGCACGATCAGGCCGAGCGACGGCTCACCGTGCAGCAGCACCGGCCGCCGGTGCGGTTCGGTCAGCTCCCGGCACCACTCGCGCAGCACGTCCAGGCGTGACGCACCCAGCCGGGAAGCACACAGCGCGTGCAGCCGGGCCGAACCTTCCCCGTCTCCGCCCTCCCGCAGCCAGTGGACCAGGCGCGACAGGGCCGGGGGCGCTCCCGAGACGCCCGGGAAGGCGGAACGGCTCGCGGCGAGATCGCGCAGAGCGCGACCGGCGGCGCGCATGGCGGCCGTGGCCGGTTCCGGTGCTACGGGGCCCTGGCCGGGCGGCCAGACGGTGTGCGCCAGAGACTGGTCGGCGGGAGCGAGGTAGTCGACGGTGTGCCCGCTCCGGGTGCCGAGCAGCACGTACGGGCCCACCTCGGGTGCGGCAGGAGCAGCGTCCGGAACGGGGCCCGCCACCAGCCGCTCCCTGCTCCACAGGAAGCGGCCGTCCTCCCGCGACGTGATGCGGGTACGCAGCTGCCGGGTGCCGTACTCGCGGGCGGGCTCCTCACTCACTCGGCCGTGCCCTCCAGCTCCGCCCGCTTCCGTTCCAGGCGCTCCAACACCACCGGCAGCGGCGGTGGCGCGGCGCCGTCCTCCCGCCCGGTGGTGACGCTGCGTCCCGGCACGGGCGGGACAACCGTCACGCTCCCGCGGGTCTCCAGCGTCGCCAGATGCCCCTGGTACGCCTCGCTGTCCTGACCGCCCGGCGGCAGCGCCGGGGCGATGGCGACGGGCGCGCGGGTGCACTGGAGGGCGAGGGTCACGGGCGTGTCCGTGATGCCCAGGGCGAAGCGGCTGACGAAATTCATGGTCGCCGGGTACACCGCCACCGCGTCGGCCCACTCGGCGAGTTCGACGTGGAGCGCCCCCGGCTGCGGCCCGTCGGGCCATGCGTCGAGCAGCACCTCACCTCCTCCGATGGCGGTGAGCGCGGCACGGGAGACGAAGCGCTCGGCGCTCCGGGTGATCACCGTCCGTACGTCGAGCGCGGGGTACGAGGCGCGCAGCCAGGTGGCCCACGTCGGCAGCAGGGCGACGTGCACCGCTCCGGTGCAGACGAGCAGCAGCCGGTCGGCGCCGAAGCGCGGTATGGCGACCGGGGCGGGGCCGGTGGAGCCGACGGTCACAGCTCTTCTCCCTCAGGGGCGGGGGTACGAGGCGTCGGGCGGTATCCGAAGGGGGCCAGGGGGCGGGACAGGGCATCCACGTCACCCACGACCACGCCGTGCGACGGACCGGCGCCAAAGATCTCCGCCGCGACGGCCGCGACATCGGCCGGGGTGACCTCCAGCAGGGCGCGCGGATAGCTCTCGATCCAGTCGAGGTCGATTCCCCAGCAGCTCAGCGAGGAGATGAGGTTGGCGAGGTCCGACTGGGACGCGGTCGCCATGAGGAGCGAGCCGCTGAGGAAGCGTCGCGCGCCGTCGACCTCGCGCTCGTCCGGAGGTTCGGTGATCAGGCGCCGCATGGCCGCCTCGGTCCGGGCGACCACCTGCTCGGCGGCGGCGGTGGCGCAGACGGCCTCCACCACGATCGACATCTCGCCGAGGGTCCGTTCGAAGCGCGACTGGGCGTGGTACGTGAGCCCTTCCCGTTCCCTGATGTCCGTCACGAGCCGGGACGAGAAGTACCCGCCGAACACCGCGTTCGCCACCGCCTGCGCGGGGTAGCGGGGGTCCTGCGGGCCGAGGGCGGGCAGCGACATCGCGATATGCGCCTGCACCGCGTCGGGCCGGTGGACGAGGGCCCGGCGGCCGCGCTCCGGACGGTCCTCCCGGACGGGAGGACGGGGTGGTGCGGCCGGGCGGCCGGACCAGTCCGCGAGCGCCCGCTGTACGGCGTCGGCGGCGGCCTCGCCCTCGGTGTCACCCTCGATGTCCCCCACGATCAGCACATCGGCCCGGTCCGGGACCAGGATCCGTTCATGCGCCTCGCGTACGTCCTGTGCGGTGAGCCGGTGCACCACGTCGGCGGACGGCAGTTCATCGAAACAGCCCAGCCGCCCGTACCGGCCCTGGTTGAGCGCACGCAGGACGGTCCGGCGCGGCTGGGCCCGGAGGATCCCGGCCGCCTCGGCGATCCGCCGCACTTCCTGCCGTACCCGCTCCTCCGCGTAGTGCGGACGGCGCAGCCGCTCGGCGAGCAGGCCGAGCAGCGCGGGCATCTCGGCCGCCTCGCAGTGGCCCGCCAGGATCAGCCACTCCGTGGTGCGCGCGGTCTGGAACCGGCCGGTGGCGAGTGCCGTGTCCCAGGAGACCTCCCGGTCCCCCAGCCGCGCCGTCCCCGCGAAGAGGACGGCGGACAGCAGCTCGGCCAGCGCCGTCTCCTCGGGGCCGGAGGCCACGAAGGGGAGCTGGACCCGCACCTCGACCGTCGACGCGCCGGAGACGGGGACGGTGACGATTCTGGGTCCCCCGCGCGGACGCCGTTCGACGGTCCGGGGGAAGGACAGCGCGTCAGGGGCCCCGAACGGCGGGAGCGGCCGAGGGCCCCCGCCGCCGTCCGCTATCTCCTCCGCCCGCCGGTAGGCGCCGGACGGCATCAGCATCGGCGGCCACGGCGCGGTCTCCGTCATACCAGGGCCTTTCCGGGACGTACGGTGAGCAGCGCCGGAGCGCTCCCGGCCAGGTCCGCCGCCGCGCCCCGGATCGCTTCGGGAGCGAGCGCCCGCAGCCGCTCGGGGACGGTGTCCACGAGCGCGGGGTCGTCGTGCAGCAGCTGATACGCGCCGAGCGCCCGGGTACGGGCGAGCAGGTTGTCGTGGGTACGGCGCCACCGCGCGGCGAGTCGGCCCGTCGCGTCCGCCAGTTCGCTCCGTGGCGTGCCGTCGGCGGCCAGGGCGTCCAGCGCGCCGCGCGTCAGGACCGGGAGCAGTTGGTGCGAACGCTCGGGATGGCGCGCGGTGATCACGAACGTATCGGGGTCCCTGGCGTCGAACGGACCGAAGAAGCCGCACTGCGCGGCGACCGCGGTGAGCCGGGCTCCCGCCGCGTGGGCGCGGTGCCGCAGGCCCAGCGGGCCGTCTCCGGCCAGGACGTGTGCCAGCACCATGTGGGACAGATATCCGTCCCGGCCTGGGTCCGTGGCGGCGCCGGGGAGCCGGTGGCCCAGCGCGGTGGCGGGCAGCGGAGCGTGCCGGTCGGTGTGTTCGTGGTGGACGGTCTCCGCCGGACGCGGCTCCGCGAGGTCCTGGGGAGCGGCCGCCGGGCGCGGCGGTATGTCGCCGAAGTGACGGGCCACCAGGGCGCGGGTGTGCTCGGGGTCGATGGCTCCGGCGATCGTGAGCACCGCGTTGCACGGGGTGTAGTAGGCGTCGAAGAAGGCGGCGCAGTCGTCCGCGGTGGCCTGGCCGAGGTCGCTGAACTCGCCGTATCCGTTGTGGGCGTTGGAGAACTTCCGGTAGAGCGCCGCGGGCAGGACCGTCCAGGGAAAGCCGCCATAGGGACGGTCGTGCACATGGAGCCGGATCTCCTCCTTGACCACCGCTGTCTGGGTGGCCAGCGCCTCCTCGGTGAAGCGCGGGGCGCGCATGCGGTCCGCTTCGAGGAACAGCAGCCGCTCCAGGGCCGAGGCCGGGGCGATCTGGTAGTACTCCGTGTAGTCCTGCCGCGTCGAGGCATTGGCCGCGCCGCCGGAACTCTGCACGATGCGGATATGTTCCGAGCGCGCCACATTCGCGCTGCCCTGGAACATCAAGTGCTCAAAGAGATGGGCGAAACCACCGCGGCCCGCCGGTTCCGAACGGAATCCGACACCATAATGCACGCTGACGGCCGTGAGCGGGGTGAGCGGCCGATGGCAGAGAACGACCCGTAGCCCATTGGGCAAGTCGTAGCGGAAAAACGCGTCCGATGACATGTGCGGTAATTCGTCCCAGCGGTGCACGGGGTAAGAGAAACCTTCCCGGGCCGGGCTCCGGAATTCCCGGCCCGGGAGGATACCGATGCCTGGATCGGCGTCAGTGCGCCTGGATCAGCAGCTGAGGCCAGCCGTGAGGGTGACGCAGATCTCCGACGAGGTCACCGTGGTCGTGATGGCCGGTGCGTCGGTCGACTCCGAGGCGTTCAGCTCCTCGGGCGTGGTGTAGGCCGCGTAACCCTCGATCAGCTCTGCAGACTCCATGATTTCCCCTCGTTAGAAATGCACGCCTGAGAGCCGCTCAACTCAGCGAGCGGGCGGCTCCCCTGACGGAATTAATTAGATCATCCCTTGATCATTTGCGCCAGCCACATTCGGAAATCCCGGAGAGTCCACATTGCGGTACACGGCGGCCGGGTCCACGTTGGCCTCTTTCAGTCGACGCACCAGGAATGCGTCGGGGTTCTCCGCCGCGTTCTCCGCCGCGTCGAACAGCGCGTCCACGACGGCGGCGGCACGGTGCTGGCCGAAGCTCATCCCCTGGCGGCCCGGGCGTTCGTCCCGTGGCTCCCAGGCGATGGCCACGCCCGGTGCGAGGTTCTTCGCGAACGAGGAGGCCAGACCGGACCGTCCGGCCTTCGCTGGCTGCCGTACCGCCGCCACCAGACCGGGGAGGACGCCCCTGGCTCCGTGGCCGAGGTACACCACCAGGCCGTCCCGGCGCGGGAAGAGCCGCGGTGAGGACGTCACCTTGGCCCGGTAGCGCACGGCGGCGTCTTCGAGGTGCCGCAGCGTCGCGCCCCACAGCCGTTCGGCCTCGTCGGGGTCGTCGAGGTGGAGGTAGACCCGCAGCACCGGGCCGGGCTCGACCGTTCCGCGCGAGCCGTCCACCAGGAAGAACCCGGGCGACAGACCGGGCCGGGCGGCGGGCAGCCGCACCGTGCCGTCGTCGGCGTACGCGACGTCGTCCGGCAGCCGTAGCCGGATGCCCCGCACGACGGCGATACGGGAGTCCTTGGTGCCGTCGTCCCCGGGCCGGTACGGGACGGCGCGCACGGGAGTGGTGGTGTGCGGTGTGCGCGCGGCCAGCCGCTCCTCAAGGCGGGCGTCGCGGAACGAGCGCGGGCGCTCCTCCTCGAACACATGGCCCACATGGAACGTCTCGTAGACGGCGCCGATGAGTTCTTGGCGAAGCCGTCGGCCGGTGTCCGCGCTCAGCGACCGGCCCGCGACGTCCGCGCGCAGACCGTCCGGTGACAGGGTCACCGCGTCGAGGACGGCGGCCAGGCCCGGGTCCGTGCCCGTGTCCGGTGCGCTCTCGGTGGAGACGGTGTCGGTCATGTCAGTCCTCCAGTCCGAGAGTGGCCGCGAACCTGGCGGGCCGCAGGACGGCGGTCCGGCCGATTCCGGCGGCGGCGCGGTCAAGGGCCGTCAGTTTGGGGCGCTGCTCCGCCGCCGCGAACATCCGGTCCACCAGATGCCAGCCCGCGAACGCCGTGGCCCGCGCCGGGAGTCCGGGGTCGACGGCCCCGGACTCCTCCCGGTAGCCCTTCCAGAAGGCGACGTTCCTGGTCCGCAGCCGCTCCAGCTCCCGCACGCCCCGCTCCACCACATCGCGGTGGGACAGTTGCGGGGCCGGACCCGCGATGGCCGGGTCCTGGGACGGGATGTCCAGCACGGCCCGGTGCAGCCACTCCCCGACGAAGCCGCCGATGTCCCGGGCCGGGTCGGCGGCGGGCCGGAACTCCTCCCAGTCGCACAGATGAAGCGCGTCCCCTTGCCGGAGGAACTGATCGAGCCGCAGATCGCAGTGGGCCGGACGGTGTTCGGCCGCGGCTTCCTCCCGGCGCAGCTCCCGCAGTCCCGCGATCAGCTCGGCGTCGTTCTGCAGCAGCCCCCACGCTTCGAGGGAGGCTCCGCTGGCCTGGGTGTGGTACGTGAGGGGCAGCGCCTCGAAGAAGTCCAGCGGCGGCAGCAGCGGCTGGTCCTCCATGGTCAGGGGCAGGGGCAGGGGCAGGGCGTGCAGGGCGCCCACGGCCCGGCCCGCCAGGTGGGCGAGGTCGTCGTCGAACGCCTCCTCCTTGGCCAGGTCGGAACCGGACCGCGCGTCCCTCAGCCACGCGAAGACGACGATCAGCCCATCCTCGTCCCAGCCCAGACAGGGCGGCGCCGTGAGCGGCCCGCTCACGGGGGCGTGCCGCTCGAACCGCACCAGCCTGCGGAACCGCGCGACCGCGTCGGGCTGCGCGGGATCGAGGCGTTTGACGAACACCGGCTGGCCGGTGCTCGTCACCCCCACGCGATTGTCATTACGACCGGCCCGGGACGCGCCGTCACCGGCGTCCTCCAGTACCCCCAGCCCCAGCCGCCGCAGAAGCGGATCCGGATCCCATTCCGGCATGCTCGACCAACCCCCGTAGATCTTCTGATGTCTCAACTCGCCGGTGGCCGCGTCGTCGGGCCACCGGTTCTCAGCCCGCGTACAGCCGGTGGGCCGTCCTGCGAACCCACCACACGCCCGCGGCGGCGACCAGCAGTGGCCACCCGAGCTGCAGCGGGTGGAGGGCGCCGCTGTGGGTGGTCCGCACCAGCACCGGGGCCGTCAGCACCAGGGCGGCGAGCGGCCCCCGCAGGTACCAGACGGCGGCCTGCATCGCCCCCGTGTTGCCCATCGGGGTCTCGGACCCGATCAGGATGTGCAGTGGGACGGTCCCCCGGTACGAGCTGACCAGCGCCGCCGCCACCAGCGCCGGGGCGCAGACGACGAGCAGCACGAGCCCGGGCCGGTACCAGCCGCCGAGCGCGGCGGCCACGCCGCCCACGGCCGTTCCGGCGAGCAGCAGGAGGCCGGGCACGAGCGCGTGCCACAGGGCGAGGGACCGGGCCGGGTAGGGCAGGTTCGCGGACCGGCGGACATCATCGCTCTCCCGCCGCGCGGGCTCGGTCAGCTGGGCCGCGGCGAGGTAGCCCGCCAGCAGCGCCCCGACGGCGGCGACGGCCTGGGCCTTCCCCCGCAGCGCGGGGGCCATGGCGGTCAGCGCCACGGCGGTGGCGGTCCACAGCGCGGCCCAGCCCAGCCGCCCGGGGGTGCGCAGCAGCCCGGTCGCGTCACGCCAGGGGACGACGAGCCAGCGGCGGCGCGGCATCGGCAGCCGCAGAGCGGGACGCGAACCGCGCTCCCGCAGCGCCGGGAGCCCCGCCTTCGCCTGCCGCAGGTCCAGTGCGAACAGTGACGCGCCGAGCTGCGAGGCCACGGTGGCCCGCAGCCTCAGGGCCCGCTCCGGGATGGCCGCCGCTTCCCGGCGCGCGTACAGCAGCGCCACGACGACGAAGACGGCTGACAGCGCGGCGGCCACCGCCCAGCCCGGGGCCGGTCCGCCCGCGGCCTGTACGAGTGGCTGCGCGGCCCACCCCCACGGCCCCGACCACAGGAATACGGCGCCGAGCCACGAGGGGTACCGCCCCTGAGCCGCCGACACCGCCGCGACAGCGGCCAGGAGAGCGACGGCCACTCCGGCCGCCCCGAAGATCCGGGCACCGTGGCGCGCCATCAGCCGGTCCCGGCGCTCCACGGCGGCACCCGCCGCGGTGCCGGTCAGCGCGGCCACCGCCCCGGCCCACGCCCCGGCCCCGGTCGCCACGGGCCAGGAGCCCGCGCCCGAGGCGTACACCAGGAAGCCGAGGACACCGCCCGCGACCGCCCCCGCCGCCCCCGCCACCAGGGCGGACGACATCAGCCGGGGCAGCAGCAGAGGCGCGCGCGACAACGGCGCGGGCAGCAGCCACGAGACGGTCGGCAGGTCGAGGAGTACCGGCCCGCGCCAGACGGCGCCGCGCGCCATCAGCAGCACGATCAGCGCCACCACGATGGGTGCGGTCAGGGGCAGGCTGGTCAGGACGTGCGTGGCGAGGGCGCCGTGGTGCCCGCCCGCGCGGCCGACCCGTGCGGCCGAGATGAGCAGGGGTATCCCCCAGGCCGCCCCGACCAGGGCGATGGCATAGAGCGTGAACGCCCCGCTCTTGCGCTTCTCCCGCCGGTGGTCGCTGCGCAGGGCGCGCAGGTAGGCCAGCGTCTCGGCGGAGGTGTCGTCACCTTCCCGCCCCTCCGCCGCGTCGGCGGTCGTCGTCCGCGTCGGCCCGGGGCTCATCGGGAGCCGCGTTCCGACGGCTGGTCCGGCGGTGCGGTGACCGGCACTCCGCCGTCGAGCGTGAGCACCCGGTCGGCGACCTCGGCCAGCGCACCGTGGTGCGTGGCCAGCAGGACGGCGGTGCCACGGTCCCGGTGGCCGGCCAGCCGCGCGGCCAGCTCCTGCCGCGCGTGGGCGTCAAGACGCTGTTCGGGTTCGTCCAGGACGAGCAGGTCATGGGGGCGTACGAAGGCGGCCGCCAGCAGCAGCGCCTGGGTCTGCCCCGACGACAGCGCCGAGGGCACCACGTCTCCGTGCCCGTCGAGGCGGTGGTCCTCCAGCACCGCCTGGACCGCGTCCTCGGCCTCGTCGCCGAGCCCGTGGGCGAGCGCCACCAGCATCAGGTGCTCGCGCACGGTCAGATCGGGGTAGTGCGCGCCGGGGTCCATCACCGTGGCGACGCGGGCACGCGTCACGGCGTCGTCCTCGTCGATCGGCACACCGTCGAACAGCACCTCACCCGAGGTCGGCCGTTCCCGCCCGGCGGCCAGCCGCAGCAGGGTCGACTTGCCCGAACCGTTGTCCCCCATGAGCACCACGCACTCCCCGGGTGCGACGTCCAGGGTGACCGAACGCAGCACCTCCCGGTCCCCGTAGGAGCGGCTGACGTCGGCCAGCCGCAGGAGCGCGGCATCGGTCTGCTCCGCCATGCGCGCGGTCACACGGATCCGTGCCGGTCGCCCGGGCCACCGGGCGCGTCGGTCCCGGCCGCCTCGTCCCCGGCCGCCTCGTACACCGATACGTGGCGCTGGCTCTGCGGGCCGTACGGCTCGCCCTTCCAGCCGCCGAAACGGTCCACCAGGCGCAGCCCGGCCAGCCGGGCCATCATGTCGATCTCGGACGGCCACGCGTACCGGATGAGTTCCTGGGTCGGGCGCGGCTCGCCGCCGTCCACCACCGTGTGAATGACCAGGATCAGCTGCCGGTCACGCATCACATGGGTGCTGTCGATCATGACCGACCGGGGGGAGAGGTAGCGCGTGCTGGTCTTCTCCCCCTCCTGCTGGTGGTACGGGAGGGGGTCGAAGGCCTCGATGACCACCCGGCCGCCCTCGGCCAGCTGCTCGCGCATCCGGCGCAGGCACTCGACCTGCTGATCGGCCGAGGTCGGCGCGAAGAAGGTGTTGAGCGCGATGAAGACGGTGTCGTACGTCTCACCGGTGGTGATCGCGGTGAAGTCGCCCGCGGTGGTGACGACCTTCCCGTCCGCGTCCCGGTCCGCGAGCTTGGCGAGCATCTGCTCGGAACCGTCGATGCCGTGAACGGTCAGGCCCCGCTCCGCGAGGGGGAGCGCGATGCGGCCGTTCCCCACCCCGAGTTCCAGTACCCGCCCCGAGTCGGGGCTGAGCTTCGCGATGAAGTCGACGGTGTCGGCTATATCGGGCGACGCGATCGGGTACATCAGGTCGTACACATCGGCCAAAGCGTCGTACGTGACGCGCGAATCCATGGTGCCTCTTCCCCCGGCGACGGACAGGTCGTTCATGATCGACGCTACAACGCCCAGGTCAGCGGGTGCACAGCGGGCATGCCGTCAGGAGCCGGGGCAGCCGGGCGAGTTGAGGCGGAGCCACCCTACTCGGGGGCGACGTCGCGGGTCAGGCTGGTGAATGCTTCGAGGTTGCGGGTGGATTCGCCGCGCGACGTCCGCCAGGCGTACTCCTTGCGGATGGCGGTCGCGAAGCCCATCTCCAGCAGGGTGTTGAAGCTGCCGTCCGCGTTCTCCAGCACCGTGCCCAGCAGGCGGTCCAGCTCCTCCGGGGTGACGGAGGCGAGCGGGAGGCGGCCGACCAGGTAGATGTCGCCGAGCTGGTCGATCGCGTAACTCACCCCGTACAGGCGGGTGTTGCGCTCCAGCAGCCAGCGGTGCACGGCCTCGTGGTTCTCGTCCGGGTGGCGGACGACGAAGGCGTTGATCGAGAGCGAGTGGCGGCCGACCCGCAGCGAGCAGGTCGTCGACAGCTTGCGGGTGCCGGGGAGCTTGACGACGTACGTGCCCGCCTCCGGGCTCTCCCACTCCAGCTCGGCGTCGTTCAGCGTCCGCTCGATGACGGTGTGGGAGTCGGCCTGGGAGGTGGTGTCAGCCATGAGCCGATCGTAGGTGACGCCGGTCCCGCATCGCGTCTGTGCGGACCACAGTGTCAGCCATGGGCCGATCGAAGGCCTCGCCGGTCCCGCATCGCGTCCGCGTACACCTCCGCCGTGGCCGCCGCGGCCGTGTCCCAGCCGAAGGACTGGGCGTGGCGGGCGGCGGCCGCGCCCATCCGGGTCGCCCGGCCCGGGTCGTCCGCGAAGGGGCGCAGGGCGCGGGCGTAGTCGGCGGGGTTGTGGCCGTCGACCAGGGTGCCGCTGACGCCGTCCCGTACCGCCACCGGAAGGCCGCCCACGGAGGCCGCGACGACCGGGGTGCCGCAGGCCTGGGCCTCGACCGCGACCAGGCCGAACGATTCGCTGTACGACGGCATCACCAGCACCGAGGCCGCCCGGTACCAGTCCGCCAGCTGGTCCTGCGCGACCGGCGGCTGGAAGCGGACGACATCGCCGATGCCCAGGCGCGCCGCGAGCTTGTGCAGCCGCTCGGGCTTCGCGAGGCCGGTGCCGCTCGGGCCGCCCACCACGGGGACGACGATCCGCTCGCGCAGCGACGGCTGCTCCTCCAGGAGGTGGGCGACCGCGTGCAGCAGGATGTCCGGGGCCTTGAGCGGCTGTATGCGGCCCGCGAAGAGGGGTATCAGCGCGTCGGGCGGCAGCCCGAGCCGGGCCCGGGCGGCGGCGCGGCCGTCGGCGGGGCGGAACCGGTCCAGGTTCACCCCGGGGTGGACGACGGCGGTCAGGTCGCGGTCCGCCTCGTAGTGGCGCACCAGCTCCTCCGCCTCCTCGGCGGTGTTCGCGATCAGCCGGTCGGCGGCGCTGACGATCTGCTGCTCGCCGATGACGCGGGCGGCCGGTTCGGGGGTGTCGCCGGTGGCGAGGGCGGCGTTCTTGACCTTGGCCATGGTGTGCATGGCGTGCACCAGCGGCACTCCCCACCGCTCGGCGGCCAGCCAGCCGACGTGGCCGGAGAGCCAGTAGTGGGAGTGGACGAGGTCGTAGTAGCCGGGCCGGTGCCCGGCCCACGCCTGCATCACCCCGTGGGTGAACGCGCACAGCTGCGCAGGCAGCTCCTCCTTGGCCAGCCCCTCGTACGGGCCCGCGTCCACATGCCGTACGAGCACGCCGGGCGTCAGCTCGACGGTCGGGGGGAGGGTGCCGGTGGTGGCCCGCGTGAAGATCTCCACCTCGATGTCGATGGCGGCGAGGCGGCGGGCCAGCTCGACGATGTACACGTTCATCCCGCCCGCGTCGCCGGTGCCCGGCTGGTGCAGCGGCGAGGTGTGCACGCTGAGCATCGCGATGCGGCGCGGACGCCGTGGGATGCGCCGAAGACGCTGGTGGGGCGGGCCGCCGAAGGGCGTATGGGCGCGGCCACGCAGGCCGCCGAGCCGGGACGCGTACTGGCTCACCGCGCGATACCTCCTTCTTCGGGGCGAGCTTCCCCTGCCAGCCGTCAACACCGGAAGACTTCGTTCCATTTCCGTTTTGCCAAAGTGTGACCGTTCGAGGGCATCCGAAGGCGCTTCGGGGGCGTCCGGAGGCGGCGGTGCGCGCCGGAACCCGCCCACGCACCGCCTAGGCTGCTGCCCATGTATGCCCGCGTGCCGCCGCCGATCCGCCCCATCGGATCGGCCACGCGCGGGACCACCAACCCCAACCGGCTGCGCCGCATGGACCGCTGGATCGCCGCCGCCCACGGGGCCGTGCTGCGGCGCGCCGAGACGGCGGTGGCCGTCGACCTCGGCTACGGGGCCGCGCCCTGGACCGCCGTGGAACTGCTCCAGCGGCTGCGCACCGTGCGGCCCGCCGCCCGCGTGGTCGGCGTGGAGATCGACCCGGCGCGGGTCGCCGCCGCGCGGCCGTACGAGCGGGACGGGCTCGCCTTCGCGCACGGCGGGTTCGAGGTGCCCCTGCCGGGCGGCGTGCGGCCCGTGCTCATACGGGCGGCCAACGTGCTGCGCCAGTACGACGAGGACGAGGTCGCCGACGTCTGGCGACGGCTGTGCGCGCGGCTGGCGCCGGACGGCGTGCTGGTGGAGGGCACCTGCGACGAGGTCGGGCGGCGGCACGTCTGGGTCGCGCTCGGCCCGGCGGGCCCCCGTACGGTGACCTTCGCCGCCCGGCTCGGTTCCCTGGACCGCCCCTCCGACCTGGCCGAACGGCTCCCGAAGGCGCTCATCCACCGCAATGTGCCCGGCGAGCCGGTGCACGCCTTCCTCCGCGACTTCGACCGCGCCTGGGCCTCGGCCGCCCCGTACGCGGCGCTCAGCGCCCGGCAGCGCTGGATCCGCAGCGCCCAGGCACTCCACGCGGCGGGCTGGCCCCTGACGGACGGCCCCCGGCGGTGGCGCCAGGGCGAGATCACGCTCCGCTGGGAGGCACTGGCCCCGCGCGGCACGTGATCGCACGCGCGTGGGTGCGTTACGCCGAGGCCCCCGCAGCGGTCTCCGCGGCCAGGATCGCCGCCAGGGCGTGTAGGGCCGTCTCGCTCGCCGAGCCCTTCTCCGCCGTGTACGTGCACAGCACCTGGCCCGGGTCGGCGGGCAGTACGAGGGCCTCGAACGTCACCACCAGGTCCCCCACCTCCGGGTGCCGGTACCACTTCGTACCGCGCATCCGCTCCTGCACCGCCTGCGCCTCCCAGCGCTGCCGGAACTCCTCACTCCGCTCCCGTAGCTCCTGGACGACCCGGCACAGCCGCGCGTTGCCCGGGGTGCGGCCGATCTCGGCGCGCAGGCTGGCCACCGTGTCGTCGGCGACCTCGGGCCAGTTCGGGTGCAGCTCCCGGGTGCGGGGGTCGAGGAAGATCAGCAAGGCGCCGTTGCGCTCGTCCTCCGCCAGCTCGCCGAAGTCGAGGCCGATGCGGCCGCCGAGCCGGTTCCAGGCCAGGACGTCCATGCCGGGGCCGAAGACGAAGGCCGGAGCCGTACCGGCGTCCAGCGCCTCCAGCAGCCGCAGGATCTCCGGCCGCACGCGCGGGCGCGGGTCAGGGGGCGTGCTGCCGTGCCGCCTCGGCAGGGTGATGTTGCGCAGATACGTGTGCTCTGACGGGGTCATCCGCAGCGCCCGCGCCAGGCCGTCCACGACGGAGTCCGAGACGGCGGGGGCCCGGCCCTGTTCGATGCGGGTGTAGTAGTCGACGCTGATCCCGGCCCGCTGCGCGACCTCCTCGCGGCGCAGGCCCCGCACCCGGCGCCGGACGACGCCCTCCGGCAGCCCCACCTCGGCCGGGTCGAGCGCGGCGCGCCGCGCCTTGAGGAACGCCTTGATCTCCGGTTCGGAATCGCCCATCGGTCCATTATCCCGGGGGTCTCCCCCGGGTGGTTCCGGCAGACCCAGGTTGGGTCGGGCCTGGTCCGGTACTCGTCACGACCGGAGGCTGTGTCCAGTCGCTCCGGACCACCCAGCGGAAGGACCCCCATGAAGCGCAGGATTCTCGGCGGCACCGGCATCTCGGTCAGCGAATACGCCCTGGGCGCGATGATGTTCGGCGCCATCGGCAACCGGGACCACGACGACTCGGTACGGATCATCCACCGCGCCCTCGACGCGGGCATCAACTTCGTCGACACCGCCGACATCTACTCGCAGGGCGAGTCGGAGGAGATCGTCGGCAAGGCCCTCAAGGGCCGCCGCGAGGACGTCGTCCTGGCGACCAAGGCCCATGGCTCCATGGGCGACGACGACAACCACAGCGGGAACTCGCGCCGCTGGATCACCCGCGAGATCGAGAACAGCCTGCGCCGCCTCGGCACGGACTACATCGACCTCTACCAGATCCACCGCCCCGACCCGACGACCGATATCGACGAGACGCTGTCCGTCCTGTCGGACCTGGTCCGGGCGGGCAAGGTGCTGGCCGTCGGCTCGTCCACCTACCCGGCGGAGCAGATCGTCGAGGCCCAGTGGGTGTCGGAGCGGCGCGGGCACGTGCGGTTCCGCACCGAGCAGCCGCCGTACTCGATCCTCGCGCGGAGCGTGGAGGCGGCGGTGCTGCCGACCGCGCGGAAGTACGGCATGGGCGTGCTGAGCTGGGGCCCGCTCTCGGCGGGCTGGCTCTCGGGGCGCTATACGAAGGCGTCCGACATCGATCTGGCGGGCGGCAGCCGGGCGGCGATGGAGCAGTTCAAGTTCGACCCGTCACGGCCGGAGAACGCCCGCAAGCTGGAGGCCGTCGGCGAACTGAGCAAACTGGCGTCGGACGCCGGGCTGTCGCTGCCGCACCTGGCGGTGGCGTTCGTACGGGCGCACCCCGCCATCACGTCGGTGATCATCGGGCCGCGCACGATGGAGCAGCTGGAGGATCTGCTCGCCGGGGCCGAGGCGGAGCTGAGCGCGGACGTCCTGGACCGGATCGACGAGATCGTGCCGCCGGGCACCGACCTCAACCGGGCGGACAGCTACTACGTCCCGCCGTCGCTGGCCGACAAGACGCTGCGCCGCCGCTGACCGGGAGATGTCCCCCACCCCGCCCCTTCCCGAAACTAGGGGCACAGCCCCCGGCCCCCCGGCCGCCGCGCGCAGCCGGGGAAGCCAGAGCGGGTGGACGTGCGCGTCCGCGAGGGTGCGGTCGTGCGGGTGGCTGCCCACCCCTGAGCGCCCCCGATCGCCGGAGGCCCGGCGGGGCCAGGGGCCCGGAGGCCCAGCGGGCCCAGAGGCCCGGAGGCCCGGAGGCCCGGCAGGGCCAGGGGCCCGGAGGCCCGGCGGGCCCAGGGGCCCGGAGGCCCGGCAGGGCCAGGGGCCCGGAGGCCCGGCAGGGCCAGGGGCCCGGAGGCCCGGCAGGGCCAGGGGCCCGGAGGCCCGGAGGCCCAGCGGGCCCGGAGGCCCGGAGGCCCAGCGGGGCCAGGGGTCCGGAGGCCCAGCGGGGCCAGGGGCCCGGAGGTCCGGCGGGGCCGGGGGGCCGGGGGCCTGCCCCCGGTTTCGGGAAGGGGCGGGGTGGGGTGAGACAGCCAGCGGGCCATCGTGGGCGGCGGGCTCGGGGGTTCAGGGCCGCGCGGCCCTGACCGGTCAGGGGGCGTTCAGGGTGGTGAGGAGGGCGTCTATCAGGGTGCGGTCGTGGTCGTAGGTGAGGCGGGTGCGCGCCGCGGCCGGGGGCAGCCAGAGCAGCCGGTCGACCTCCCGGTTCGGCACGAACACCTCGTCGGGGACCGCCTCGGCGGCCCAGTAGCGGACCTCCTTCGGGAGGCCCCTGGCGACGTAGCGCTGGGTGGGCAGCTCCGCGCCGGGCGTACAGCCCATCCCGGTCTCCTCCACCACCTCGCGCACCGCGCCCCGCAGCGCGTCCTCGCCACGCTTGAGCTTGCCCTTCGGGTGCGACCAGTCGTCGTAGCGGGGCCGGTGGACGAGGGCGATCTCCAGCCCGTCCCCCCGCCTGCCCCTCGGCGTGTGGCGCCAGAGCACACAGCCCGCCGCCAGCACGGTGGTCGTCTCGTCGTCCCGGGAATCGCTCATCAGCCCCGTCTCGCCTCCCCTGGCCGTCCGTCGTCAGGAAGCCTGGCCCACGACCCGCCGCCATATCCGGCCGAACGCGAACCGGGCCGCCTCCACCTCGTGCCGCTGGTCCGCGTGCAGCACGCCGAGCGCGTACGCCGTCGCCGGGGCGATCCGCGGCGTACGGGCCGCCGCCGCTGCCGCCGCTGCCGCCTCGGCGGCGTCGCGGTGCCGCTCCAGCGCCTGCCCGGCGGCCAGCAGCCGGGTGGCGGTGGACGGCTCCGCGTCCGTCCCCGGCAGCTCTCCCAGCACCTCCAGCGCGTAACGCCGCATCCGCACCAGCCGCCGCACCTGATGCCACGGCGCGTCCTGCCGGTCGCTCGCGGGCGGCGAGTCGGCGGCGGGCGTCGCGGCGAGCCCGTGGACCAGCGCCTCCGCGTTGTACGGGTGCCCGGCACGGCCCAGCGGAAGCGCCTCCACCGCCTCCAGCAGCCGCCGGTTCGCCAGCTCGGCGAGCGGCGGCAGCACCTGCTCGGCGGGGCGCGCGGCGGTCGCCTCGTCGAGCGGCACCTCGGAGGCGAGGAGCGCGACGGTGTCGGCGACGGCGTGGAAGCGGGACGAGCCGAGGGCCTGGAGCGCGGCGGTGTGCGCGCGGGTCTTGGCCAGGGTGAGCTGACGTTCCAGCAGTGCCCCGGCGCGCGCGGCCCCCACGGTCAGCGCCCCGCCCCGGGCCTCCTCCGGGTCCCCGGCCCGCTGGTGCGCCGCCGTACGTTCCTCCCCGGCGCCGCCGCCCCGGGCGCGCCGGGCGGTACGGCCCGTACGGCCGGAGGCACCCGCATCGCCGCTCGTCCGCGCCGCCGGGCCCGTCCCCTCCTCGTTCCCGGCAGGCTCCGCGTCCCGTACGGCGTACGCGTCCCGTGCGGCGTGCGCACCCGGTGCGTCCGGGCGCTCCGCCGAGGGGGCGCCGCCCCACTCCTCGTACGGGCGGCGCGGCGCCTCCGCGTCCTGGTCCTGGGCACGGCCGCCCGAGGCCTCGTCCGGCGCCGGGGCGCCGCGATTCGCGCGGGGCGACGGGTCCGGGGCGCCGGTGGCCAGGGAGACGCTGCGGCGGGCGGTACGGGAGGAACGAGGGGCGGCGGCATCGACCCCCGCCGTGACCCCGCCGCGCCCGGTGCGGGCCGCGAGTGTGGTGGACCCGGAGGCCCCCACAGCCTCCGGATCCACGCCGGCGGCCGCCGGTTCCCCGGGCGCCGCGTCCCCTGGCGGCGTCCGGTCCGGCGGTCCCCCCGCGCCCGAGAGCCGGTGCAGGGCGTCGCGCAGCCGGGCGAGCCGCCCGGCGTACGCGTGCTCCAGCGCCAGCGTCCCCGACAGCCACGCCAGCTCGGCGCGCAGCTCGTCGGACCAGGCCGTGTCGGTGATCGGGCGGTAGACGGAGAGCGCCCCACTGATCCGGCGCGCGGCCCGGCGCAGCAGGCGGGCGGCCTCGGCCGCCTCCTCGACATCGGCGCCGCTCTCGCCGTGCAGCCGCAGGCTGCGCAGGAAGTCCCCGGCCTGGGTGTGCAGATAGGCCGACAGCACCTCCCCCGCGCTGGCGGGAGCACCGGTGGCGATCTCGTTCGCGGCACCAGTGGCGGGTTCCGGCGCCGTCGCCACGGGCGACTCCGTCGCCCGGTCCGCCGCGTGCTTCGTCATGTCGAACCCCCCGTCGTACCCCCCGGGACCCACGGCTGCTGCGGCGGCGGTGCGGGGCGGGGTGCCGGGTGCCCCACCGCCCCCGGTAATCCCGACCAGCGGCAGGTCATGTCGTCGAACCACGCCGTCGCCTCCGGGCGTCTATGAGCATCTCCTGTACGTTCCGCAGCGGCGCTCCGTCCGCGTCCGTCGCATGCCGGGTCCAGCCGCCGTCCGGGCCCAGGTGCCAGGAGGAGGTGGAGTCGGACATGCCGGTCTCCAGCAGGCGGGTGAGCGAGGCGCGGTGGCCGGAGTCGGTGACCCGCACCAGCGCCTCGATCCGGCGGTCCAGATTGCGGTGCATCATGTCCGCGCTGCCGAGCCACACCTCCGGCTCGCCCCCGTTCCCGAACGCGAAGACGCGCGAGTGCTCCAGGAACCGGCCCAGTATGGAGCGGACCCGGATGTTCTCCGACAGCCCCTCGACACCCGGCCGCAGCGCGCAGATGCCGCGCACCCAGATGTCGACCGGCACCCCGGCCTGCGACGCCCGGTAGAGGGCGTCGATGACGGCCTCGTCCACCATCGAGTTGACCTTGATCCGCACGAAGGCGGGCCGCCCGGCCCGGTGGTGGGTGATCTCCTTGCTGATGCGGGAGACGAGCCCGTCGCGCAGCGACCTGGGGGCGACCAGCAGCCGCCGGTAGTTCTCGCGCCGCGAGTAGCCGCTGAGCCGGTTGAACAGGTCGGAGAGGTCCGCGCCGACCTTGGCGTCGGCGGTGAGCAGCCCCAGGTCCTCGTACAGCCGGGCCGTCTTGGGGTGGTAGTTGCCGGTGCCGACGTGCGCGTAGCGGCGCAGCGTGTCGCCCTCCTGGCGGACCACCAGCGACAGCTTGCAGTGGGTCTTCAGCCCGACCAGGCCGTAGACCACATGGCACCCGGCCTCCTCCAGCTTGCGCGCCCACTTGATGTTGGCGTGCTCGTCGAACCGGGCCTTGATCTCGACCAGCACCAGCACCTGCTTGCCGGACTCGGCGGCGTCGATGAGCGCGTCGACGATCGGCGACTTGCCCGACGTCCGGTAGAGCGTCTGCTTGATCGCGAGGACGTCCGGGTCGGCGGCGGCCTGCTCCAGGAACGCCTGCACCGAGGTCGAGAACGAGTCGTACGGGTGGTGCAGCAGCACATCGCGCTCGCGCAGCGCGGCGAAGATGTCGGGTGCGGAGGCGGACTCCACCTCGGCCAGGTCGCGGTGGGTGCCCGCCACGTACTTCGGGTACTTCAGCTCGGACCGGTCGGAGGCGGCTATCGCGAACAGCGCGGTGAGGTCGAGCAGGCCGGGCAGCGGGTACACCTCGGCGTCGGAGACCTTCAGCTCGCGGACCAGCAGATCGAGGACGTACGGGTCGATCGACTCCTCGACCTCCAGCCGCACCGGGGGCCCGAAGCGGCGCCGCAGCAGCTCCTTCTCCAGGGCCTGGAGGAGGTTCTCCGTGTCGTCCTCCTCGACCTCCAGGTCCTCGTTGCGGGTCACCCGGAACATGTGGTGCGCGAGCACCTCCATGCCGGGGAACAGCTCCTCCAGATGCGCCGCGATCACGTCCTCCAGCGGCACATACCGGTGCGGGGAGGCCTCCAGGAACCGGGAGAGCAGCGGCGGAACCTTCACCCGCGCGAAGTGATCGTGCCCGCTGACCGGGTTGCGGACCACCACGGCGAGGTTCAGCGACAGCCCCGAGATATAGGGGAACGGATGCGCCGGGTCCACCGCGAGCGGGGTCAGCACCGGGAAGATCTGCTGGCGGAAGAGGGTGAAGAGGCGGGACTGCTCCTTCTCCGTCAGGTCCGCCCAGCGGATCAGATGGATGCCCTCCTCGGCGAGCGCCGGGGCCACGTCCTGCTGGTAGCAGGCGGCGTGCCGGGCCATGAGCTCGCGGGACCGGGTCCAGATCAGCTCCAGCACCTCGCGGGGCTGCAGCCCGGAGGCGGAGCGGGTGGCCACACCGGTCGCGATGCGCCGCTTGAGCCCGGCGACCCGCACCATGAAGAACTCGTCCAGGTTGCTGGCGAAGATCGCGAGGAAGTTCGCCCGCTCCAGCAGCGGGGTCGCCGGGTCCTCGGCCAGCTCCAGCACCCGCTCGTTGAACGCCAGCCAGCTGCGCTCACGGTCCAGGAACCGG
This sequence comes from Streptomyces sp. NPDC059850, assembly GCF_042731515.1. NCBI lineage: Bacteria > Bacillati > Actinomycetota > Actinomycetes > Kitasatosporales > Streptomycetaceae > Streptomyces > Streptomyces sp. NPDC059850. Next base: position 5,178 of record NZ_JBHWJI010000045.1, on the reverse strand, counting down.
TTGTGGGGCAGCTCGGTGCCCTCCTGGTCCGCGCCGCCGTCCTCCTCCTCGTAGGTGTCCGGATCGGAGTCGAGATCGGGATCCAGCGCCCGGACGGGAGGGGCGACGACCGCGTGCGGACGGTGCGCCGCGATGGACCCGACCGACGGCTGGGGCTGGGGGACGTTGACCGGTGCCTGACCGCTGGACTCGTTCATGACCTCATTGTTCCGCGCCGCGACGGAACGCGGCGTGGCGGAAGGCGGCGCGGGAGCGGCACGGAGCCTCCGGTTCGAGGGATCGGGCACAGCGGGCTGCATTCAGTGATGCTTGCAACCGAGATTGAACCGTCGGTAACGGAGACATGGCGCTTAGGAAATCGGGACTCGACCCGCAGGAGTCCCGACCGCCCCTCCCGGATCCCCTCTGACTCCCTTACCCCCTGACTCCCTGCCCTCAGGTTTCGGTTCGATACATCAGATCCGTCTCATGCGTGACAAAGCCGATCCGGTCGTAGACGGACACGGCGGCGAAATTGTCCGCGTCGACGTAGAGCATCGCGGTCGGCAGCCCCTGCGCGGCCAGATGCCGGAGCCCGATCGCGGTCAGCGCCCGGCCGAGGCCGCCGCCCTGCGCGTCCGGCCGCACCCCCACCACGTACACCTCGCCGAGCCGCTCCTCGGCGTGCGTCTTCGTCCAGTGGAAGCCGACGATCTCGCCCGCGCGCTCGGCCAGGAAGAACCCGGCCGGGTCGAACCACGCCTCGCCCTTGCGGTCGTCCAGGTCGCGCTGGGTCAGCGAGCCCTGCTCGGGGTGGTGGGCGAAGGCGGCGGCGTTCGCGGCCAGCCAGGCCGCGTCGTCCTCGCCGGGCCGGAAGGTCCGTACGGTCACGCCCTCCGGAAGCGTGGGCTCCGGGATGCCCAGCTCGTCCGGCGCCCCCAGCGGCCGCCGCATCTGCCGCAGCTCGCGGAAGAGCGTCAGCCCCAGCACCTGCGCCAGATGGCGCGCCGAGGCGTGGCCGCCGTGCGCCCACACCCGCAGCCGCTTGCCGGACTCCTTCAGCAGCGTCACGCCCAGCGCCCGGCCGTGCCCCCGGCCCCGGTGCGCCGGACGCACCACCAGCTCGGCGGCCGGGGCCTCCACCGGGTCGGTGTCCTCCAGCTGCGCGTAGCCGACCAGCTCCCCGCTCGGCTCGCGCAGCACCAGATGCCGCACCCCCTCCCGGCGCCCCCGCAGCTGCAACCGCCCCTGCTCGGACACCGCCTGCTGGCCGTCGGCGTGCGCCGACTCGGCGATCAGCCGCAGCACGTCCTCCACCACGGCGGGCGCCAGCTCGTCCAGCACCTCGATCCGGCGGGCACCGGCCGTCTCGTTCACCACGTCATCCATGGGACCGAGCCTACGACCGCCCCCTTCCCCGGCAAGCCGCCGGACTCCCTGGCTCCGGGACGGGTCACCCGGTTGACCACCGGCAACCAGCTCGTAACCTCCATCCCCCTGCCCCGCTACGCGCGTTGACCGTAAGCTGCCGCCCACCAAACACCCACGGGGCACACAAGGGGACGACATGTCAGCGAGACTTGGGCGGCGCGGTGCGGCACGCCGGTTGGCCACGGGAGCCGCGGTGCTGGCCGCCGCGGCCGGGGTGCTGTCCACCGCGATCCCGGCGGGGGCCGACGCCAAGGGCGCCCAGGGGGCAGGGGCCGAGCGGCACCGGCCCGCCCGCACCGTCGACGTACAGCTGCTGTCCTTCAACGACCTGCACGGCAACCTGGAGCCCCCGCAGGGCTCCTCCGGCACCGTCACCGAAGCCCAGCCGGACGGCACCACCAAGACCATCCCGGCGGGCGGCGCCGAATACCTCGCCACCGCGCTCCGCCAGGCCCGCAAGGGCCACGAGTACTCCGTCACCGCCGCCGGCGGCGACATGATCGGCGCGAGCCCGCTGATGTCCGGCCTCTTCCACGACGAGCCGACCATCGAAGCGCTCAACAAGCTCGACCTCGACGTGACCTCCGTCGGCAACCACGAATTCGACGAGGGCCGCGCCGAGCTGACCCGTATGCAGAAGGGCGGCTGCCACCCCAAGGAGGGCTGCTACGAGAAGGGCAAGACCTTCCGTGGCGCCGACTTCCCCTACCTGGCCGCCAACGTCACCGACGAGAAGACCGGCAAGCCCGTCCTCAAGCCGTACACCGTCTGGCGCCACAAGGGCGTGAAGGTCGGCTTCATCGGCGTCACCCTGGAGGGCACGCCCGACATCGTCACCGCCGAGGGCGTCAAGGGCCTGAAGTTCCACGACGAGGTCCGGACGATCAACAAGTACGCCAAGGAACTGCAGCGCAAGGGCGTGAAGTCGATCGTCGCCCTCATCCACGAGGGCGGACTGCCCGCCTCCGCCGCGTACAACGCCGACTGCGACAACGGCGGTGCGGGCAAGGGCATCTCCGGCCCGGTAGTCGACATCGCCAAGAACATCACCCCGAAGGTCGACGCCCTGGTCACCGGCCACACCCACCAGGCCTACGCGTGCACGATCCCGGACCCCTCGGGCACCCCGCGCACCGTCACCTCCGCCGCCTCCTTCGGCCGCCTCTACACCGACACCACCCTCACCTACGACCGCCGCACGAACGACATCGTGCGCACCACGGTGAAGGGCGCCCACGCGGCGAACCACGTCGTCGACCGCGACCGCCCCAAGGCCGCCGACATGACGTCCCTCATCGGCCGCTGGAACACGCTCGCCGCCCCCATCGCGGGCAAGCCCGTCGGCTACGTCTCCGCCGACATCAACGGCCGTGGCGCCTCGACCTACGAAACCCCGCTCGGCGACGTCATCACCGACGCCCAGCTCGAAGCGCTCGCCCCGGACGACAAGGGCGGCGCCCAGATCGCGCTGATGAACCCGGGCGGCATCCGCTCCGACCTCGCCCACAAGGCGTCCGGCGGCGAGGGCGACGGGGTCGTGACGTACGGCGAGGCGTTCACCGTGCAGCCCTTCACCAACATGATGAACGTCCTCGACCTGACCGGAGCCCAGCTCATCACCGCGCTCCAGCAGCAGGTCAGCGGCTCCAACGAGGCCTCCCCCAAGATCCTTCAGGTCTCGAAGGGGCTCACCTACACCCTCGATCTGACCAAGTCGGGCAAGGACCGGATCGTCTCCGACACGGTGAAGCTGAACGGTGAGCCCATCGACCCGGCCAAGACCTACCGCGTCGCGATGAACGAATTCCTCGCGGGCGGCGGCGACGGCTTCCCCGCCTTCAAGGACGGCAAGAACAAGCTCGTCGGCGCCTCCGACCTGGAGGCCCTGACGGCCTACCTGGGGGCGCACTCGTCGGCGTCCACGCCCCTGGACCCGCCGAAGGCGGACCGCATCACCATCGTGAAGTAGGAGGCGCACCTGCGGCCCGGCCCGGCTGACGGGCCGGGCCGCAGGCATGTCCGGGGCCGGATCAGACGAGCATCTCCTCGATCAGATCAGCGGCCCGCGCCGTCCCGCCCTCGGCCCGCACCTGGTCCCGCAGCTCGGCCGCCCGCCGGGCCACCGCCTCGTCCGTGGTGAGGTCGAGCAGCGCGGTGCGCAGCACCTCGGCGGTCGCGTCCGCCGTGTCGACGCGGCGGGCCACGCCGAGTTCGACGAGCCGGTCGGCGTTCATCGGCTGCTCGGCCCCCTGCGGTACGGCGATCATGGGCAGCCCGCAGTACAGGCCCTCACCGCTGCCGCCCATCCCCGCGTGGGTGAGGAACGCGTCGGCCTGCTCCAGGATCGACAGCTGCGGCACCCACCGGTGGACCTCGACGCCTGCCGGGATGGGCCCCAGCTCCGCCGGGTCGACGTACTTCCCGATCTGCAGCACCACATGCCACCCGGGCAGCTCGCCGAAGGCGGCCAGGCACGCCCGGTAGAAGCCGGGCTGCCGGGTGTAGGCCGAGCCCAGGGAGACCAGCAGCACCTTCTCCGCGCCTGCGGGACGCTCCCACCGGCCCTGGTCGGCGCGGTCGCCGAGGCAGGGCCCGACGAACGTCACCACGTCCTCGTCCACCCGGTCGGCGTTCGGCTGCATGGCCCGGGGGATCACCGCGACCGCCCGCCCGGGCGGACCGCAGAAGGCCTGCACATCGGTGGTCACCGCCCCGCAACCGGCCAGCCACGCGGCGAACTTCGCCTGGTACGCGTCGGCCCCCGGCAGCGCCATGAGGTGCGCCGCGACCTCCTGTTCGTAGCCCTCCCAGGCGACGAACGACGGCGAGATCTGCACCGCCGGGCGCCCCTGCGCCTCGGCGAGGGCCCGCCCGGCGTACCCGCCGATGTCGTACAGATAGAGGTCGGCGGGGTCGTCGTCGTACGCGGCGCGCAATTGCGGCAGCGCCTGGATCGCGTCGTCCAGGAAGACGGTCATCGCGGCGATGGGGTCCTCGGGCCAGTCGTTGTCGGCGACGGGCAGAGTCGATTCGTAACGCACCAATGCGGCGCCGGTCGGCTCGATGACGTCCGCCAGGTACGAGTCATTGGCGTACGTCACGCGATGACCGCGCGCCACCAGTTCCCGGATGACTTCAAGGCCGGGCAGGGTGTGACTGATGGCGGGAATGCCGACCATCGCGATATGGGCACGGCGACGGGACATGAGAGATCACTCGATTCAGGTCTGCGGCGAATGGGACACGACGGCCCGGCGCAGCGGCATCTCACCGGTGCGCTGGAGGGAGCGGCGTGTCAGCCGTAGATCTGAAGAAACGAGTCCATGCGCGCACCGTACCCGGGCGGCGCACCCCACCGCGCCCCTTTTTCCGCCCTCCGCGAGCGGGTTCAGCCCGCCATCAGCGCCCGCTCAGCGCGCGGCCTTAGGGTCACCCCTGCGACGGGCCGCCCGTTCTCCCCCCTCTCCCGGCGGGCCGTCGCCCTCACACCCCGCTCCCCGCCCGGTCCCGGGAAATGCCCCGGACCATTCCTTTCGCGCATCCGCACCTTTCAGGACTGAATGCGACGGCATTTCGCCACGGCCCCGCGAACAGAAGGCCCGCAGGCGCGCCAGAACGGCTCAGGATGGCCCACAGCGGCCCGGAAGGCCGCCGGACAGCGAAAGGGGCCGCTGGACCGTTCGAAACGGGCCCGCCGGCCCTCAGCCGCTCCCCAGGGGGCGCGCCGGGGTGGGGGGGGAGGTGGGGGGCAGCGCCGGGGGCGGACAC